>JACDHU010000231.1 GCA_013820865.1 Chloroflexota bacterium | reverse complement strand
CCGCCCCCAGGAAGGCTCAGTCGCGCGGGGTGACCACGTTGACGAGCTTGCCGGGGACCTGGATGACGCGCATCGGCGCGCGGCCGGCCAGGTATCGCTGCACGTGCTCGGACGCCAACGCCAGACGCTCGATCTCTTCGGTTGACGTGTCAACCATGACGACCAGCCGGTCGCGCAGCTTGCCGTCCACCTGCACCGGCAGCTCGATCGTGTCGGAGGCGGCCAGCGTCGGATCGGCGGTCGGCCACGGCTGGCGGTGGATGCTGTACTCGTGGCCGCGGCGCGCCCACAGCTCCTCCGCGATGTGCGGTGCGACTGGCGCCAGCAGCAGGAGCAGCGTATCGACCGCCTCCGCGTAGGCGGCGCCGCTGGCCTGTCCGGCCTCGCGCGTCCGGATGATGGCGTTGGTCAGCTCCATCAGCTTGGCGATGGCGGTGTTGAACCCGAAGTCGGCGTAGTCGTCGCCGACGGCCGCGATGGTCGAGTGCGTGACGCGCCGCAATGCACGGTCCAGCTCCTCGGAGGTGCCCGGCACATCCGTGCGTGAGGCGGAACGCGCGAGATCGCGCTGGCTCGGCTCCGCGGCGCCCCACACGCGGCCCAGCCAGCGGTGGATGCCGTCGATCCCCGATGGATTCCACGGACCGCCCTGGTCCCATGGACCGATGAACATCAGGAACGCGCGCACGGTGTCCGCGCCATATCGGCTCACCAGGTCGTCCGGTGCCTGGACATTGCCGCGAGACTTGCTCATGCGCTGCCTATCGGCCCCGAGAATCTGGCCCTGGTTTCGCAGCCGCAAGGTTGGCTCGTCGAACCCGAGGAGGCCCAGGTCACGCAGCGCCTTGGTGAAGAAGCGGAAGTACATCAGGTGCATGACGGCGTGCTCGGAGCCGCCTGTGTAGAGGTGGATGGGCATCCACTCGTCGACCTTCGCGCGATCGAACGCCACGTTGGTTGCGTGCGGGGAACAGAAGCGCAGGAAATACCAACTCGAGTCGACGAACGTGTCCATCGTGTCGGTCTCGCGACGCGCCGGCCCACCGCATAGCGGGCACGTCGCGTTCAGGAAGATGGCGTGCGACTGAAGGGGCGACACGCCGGTCGACGCGAAGTCGACGTCGGTTGGCAGCACGACTGGCAGCTGGTCATCGGGGACCGGCTGCGCGCCATGCTCGTCGCAGTACACGATCGGGATCGGGCAGCCCCAGTAGCGCTGGCGGCCGGCAACCCAGTCGCGCTGGCGGTAGCTCACGGCGATCGACCCCTGGCCCCGTTCCTCCAGCGCGTGGGTGATCGCGCCGATTGCCTCCGACGCCGGCATGTCACTGAACTCGCCGGAGTCGATCAGGATCTCGTCGTCGGAGTGCTCGACCAGCGCCGCGCCCTCGGGCAGCTCGCCGGAGGCGGGCGCGACCACGTAGCGAATCGGCAGGTCGAACCTGGTGGCAAACTCGTAGTCGCGCTCGTCGTGGGCGGGGACGGCCATGATGGCGCCGGTCCCGTAGCCGGGCAGCACGTAGTCGGCGATCCAGATTGGGATTCGCTCGTCCGTCATCGGGTTGATCGCGTAGGCGCCGATGAAGACGCCGGTCTTCTCCCGTTCGGTGCTCATGCGCTCGATCTCGGTCTCGCGCCGCGCGGCGGCGACGTACTGATCGACATCGGCCCGCCGATCGTCGGTGGTCAGCGTCGCGACCAGCGGGTGCTCGGGTGCAAGCACCATGAAGGTGGCACCGAACACCGTGTCCGGGCGGGTGGTGAAGACGCGAATCGGCTCGACGTCATCGGCCTCGGGGCGGAAATCGATCTCCGCGCCTTCGGATCGGCCGATCCAGTTCGTCTGCATGGCCTTGATCGGCTCCGGGTAGTCGAGGCCGTCGAAGTTCAGCAGCTCGTCGCTGTAGTTCGTGATGCGGAACCACCATTGCTCGAGGTCGCGCTTTTCGACCTGGGTACCGCAGCGCCAGCAGCGCCGCTCGGTGCCCTCGACCTGTTCGCGCGCCAGCACCACCTTGTCCTTCGGGCACCAGTCCACGGCGCCCATTGCCTTGTAGGCCAGGCCGGCCTCGTAAAGCTTCAGGAACAGCCACTGCTGCCAGCGGTAGTACTCCGGGTCGCAGGTCACGACCTCGCGCGCCCAGTCGAAGCTGGCGCTCATGAGCCGCATCTGGCGCCGCATGGTGTCGATGTTCGAGGAGGTCCACGTTGCGGGATGGATGCCGCGGTCGATGGCCGCGTTCTCCGCGGGCAGGCCGAAGCCGTCGAAGCCCATCGGGAACATGACGTTGTCGCCCTGCATCCGATGCATGCGGGCCACGATGTCCGGACCGGTCATGGCGTACCAGTGGCCGATGTGCAGGTCGCCCGATGGATACGGGTACATCGTCAGGATGTAGCGCTTCGGTTTCGTG
Source organism: Chloroflexota bacterium (assembly GCA_013820865.1). Lineage (GTDB taxonomy): Bacteria > Chloroflexota > Limnocylindria > QHBO01 > QHBO01 > JACDBZ01. The sequence continues at coordinate 1,089 of JACDHU010000231.1, read as the reverse complement.
TCGTCGTCGTCCGCCGCGTACAGATGATCCGCCTCCCAGCGCTCGCGCCACTTCTGCTCGTAGGAAGCCGGATCGAAGCGTCGTTGGGGCTCGTGGGTGGTCATCGCGTCGCCTCCTGCGGGAACCAGGCCATCAGGACCTCGTCACGGTAGGTGGTACCGGACCGATATTGTTGACGTCGCACGCCCTCGCGCACGAAGCCGCGTCGTTCGTAGACGGTGAGTGCGCGTTCGTTGTCTGGGAAGACGCCCAGGCTGACCTTGCGCAGCCCGCGCTCGACCGCCCAATCCTGCGCGGCCGCCACCAGCGCGGTCCCTATTCCGACATCGCGCCAGTCAGCGGTGATCGTGATCGACAGGACGCCGATGTGCTCGGTGGCCACGCCGCGGTCGACGCTGACCAGGATGTTGCCGATCACCTCGGCATCCGCCTCCGCCACGAGGACGAGGTGCTCGGCCGCGCGGATCATCTCGGCGATCCAGAATGCCTCCGACGGCTCGGTGATCGAGCCGGGCGTCGTGATCAGCCATCGGCCTTCTGTGCGCACCTCGGCGAACAGGCGGGCCAGCGCGCGGCCATCGGTAGGGCGACCCGGGCGCAGCGTCCAGCGCCGGCCGTCGCGTGCCGTCTTCGCCTGTCCGGTTCCGGTCATGATCATGGGTTCTCTCCGGGCAACAACAAGGCCCCTCCGTCGTCAGGACGAAGGGGCGCTTCGCGGTACCACCTGAGCTTGACCGATGAAGTGGTGGAGCTAGGGGGACTCGAACCCCCGACCCCCTGCATGCCATGCAGGTGCTCTCCCAACTGAGCTACAGCCCCACGCGTTTGCATCGGTCCACTCGTTGGCGCTGCTATCGGGCGCCACCCGGCTCAGACTCATCGCCTGTGCTGCTCGGCAGGTGAGTTCCACGCTCCTCGTTCGCCGGCTTGCACCACTCCCGGCTCGCTGTGAACGAGGCGCCGCGCATACTGATCCCGCGTCAACGCATCGGGGCCGAGGATAGCACAGGGGTCAGTCAGGCCTCAATACGGCTTTCTCATGGAGGGACGGCGCCCATGACCGATGCTGCGGCGGCTCCTGCTGCGTGG
>JACDHU010000230.1 GCA_013820865.1 Chloroflexota bacterium | reverse complement strand
GCTCGTTCGTCACGGACGGCATCGATTGCGATCACGCGGAGGTGGTGTCCCGCCCAACGGATCTCATCTGGTCGGTCCGCCGCGCGACTCCAACGCACCTGCGCCGGAACTGGGGAAATCTGCACGAGTGCCATGGTTATACGCTCCTGACGGGTATGCGGCCTGCTCGGGCACTCGAACAGGCGTTCGTTTCAGGATCGCAGCATACCGAACGTACGTTCGATTCGTCAAGCCCCACGTTCGTCATCGGTCGGAGCCGCTGGACGTTCGCCGAAATCGAAGCGCCGTGCCGGGCGTTCGGTCAGCAGGCGGGCGCGCGTGATCGCCGCGTCGCCGAACCGCTGTCGTACGAGGTCGATCGACTCGGTCAACCGATCTCGGCGATCTGGCGCATCGAACAGCGTGAGCTGCTGGACCTCGCTCAGCGAAATCGCGGTGAGGCCGATGAGCCGCACACCGCGCCCCGCGACCAGCGTCATCCGCAGGAGAGCGAGGGCCGTGTCATACAGCGGCGCAGAGTCGCGGGTCGGCTGTGCCAGGCTCGCCTGGCGTGTGAGCGTCTCGAACCCTTCGTAGCGGAGTTTGAGCTGAACGGCACCGCCTGCCAGATGATGCCGCCGTAGCCGATTGCCGACCGACTCGGCCAGGTCGAGCAGCGTGGCTTCGAGGCGCCGAGGGTCGGCACTGTCGACGTCGAAGGTGTGCTCATGGCCGATGCTCTGCGGTGCATGCGTCGGCTCCACCGCCGCGTCGTCGATGCCGCGTGCGCGCGTTGCGAGGTCATCTCCATGACGACCGAATCGTCGATGCAGCGTGTCCACGGGGAGAGCTGCCAGTTGGCCGATGGTTGTGACGCCGTACTCGGTGAGCACGGCATGGGCCCGCGGTCCCACACCCCACAGGCGCCGGATCGGCAGCGGTGCCAGGAAGGCCGCCTCCTCGCCGGGCGGGACGACCACCAGCGCATCCGGTTTGCGCAGGTCGGACGCGACCTTGGCGCACAGCTTGTTCGTCGCCACTCCGACCGACACCACGAGGCCGATCTCATCGATCACGCGCTGCTTGATCCGGCGCGCGATCGTCTCACCGTCGCCGAACGCCATCCCGCTACCGGTCACGTCGAGGAATGCCTCGTCCAGGCTGATCGGCTCCACCAACGGGGTGTACGAGGCGAAAATCTCCATCACCCGCTCGGACAGCTCGCGGTAGCGCTCGGGGCGTCCGGGGAGAAAGGCGCCCTGCGGGCATCGGCGAGCGGCGATGCGCAGAGGCATGGCGGAGTGCACGCCGAACGCGCGCGCCTCGTAGGATGCCGCGCTCACCACTCCGCGCTCGTCGGGCCTGCCGCCAACGATGACCGGCCTCCCGCGCAGGCTCGGATCATCGAGCACCTCGACGCTGGCGTAGAAGGAGTCGAGGTCGGCGTGAACGATCCTCCGTGTGGCGTCCATTTCGTCGGTCAGCCGCCGAAGTGGAGGTCACGGACCGTCAGGGGAGCCCCTGACGCCATTCCTCCGTCAGGCCAATCGGCGGATGACGCCGACGACCTTGCCCTGGATATGGACCTCGGTGGCGTAGATCGGCTCCATCTCAGCGTTCGCCGGCTGGAGCCGCACGCGGTCCTTTTCGCGGAAGTAGCGCTTGAGCGTGACGCCGTTGTCCTCGAGGAGAGCGACCACGATGTCGCCGTCGCGCGCCGTCGCCTGTGGCTGGACGATCACGAAGTCTCCGTCGTCGATGAGCGCGTCGATCATGCTCTTGCCGCGCACGCGCAGGACGTAGGAGTCCGGGCGCGTTTCCATGGAGCGCGGAACTTCGAGGGTCTCGGCGGCATCGGCATAGGCTTCGATCGGCTGGCCGGCGGCGATCTCGCCCATGACCGGCAGGGCAAGCGTGTCTCGTTCGACGGGCATCCGGAACGGCGTGACCTTGGAATTATCCGCGGGACGCGAGGCCGTATCAGCGCGCGAGGTCAACCTCAGAGCGCGCGATGAGTGCGAACCGCGCTCGAGTAGACCGTCGCGCTCGAGGGCAAGGAGGTGGTGGTGCACGGCGCTCGTGGATGCCAGCCCCACGGCATCCGCAATCTCGCGCACGGATGGCGGATAGCCGCGCTCCACGACGGTGTGGGCGATGCAGTCGAGAATTCGCTGCCGCCGTTCGACATCGTGCCTGGTCAAAGAATCCCTCCGCGCTCGGGGCGCTGCTGTGATCGGTGCAGACTAGCAGAACGGATGTTCTATTGTCAAACCGATAGCGGCGCCATCTCTGGTATCATCGCGCACCCAATCCCCATCTCGTCTGCCGGAGCCTTTGCGTGAATCTCTCCTCGTCGACGCGCTATCTGCGCATGGGACGACTCGTCTTCAAGCTTCCGACCTACGCTCGCGTGGTGTGGGGAATCGTGCGCGATCCGCGCACACCCATCGGTTTGAAGGGCATCCTGATCGCTGCGCTGGCCTACGTGGTCATGCCCGTGGACCTGATCCCGGACGTGATTCCGATCCTGGGGCAGGCGGACGACCTGACGGTCCTGCTGCTCACCCTGGACCTGTTCATCCAGAATGCGCCGGCCGAGGTGCGGGCCGAGCACACCTCCCGCGCGCGCAATGGTACGGCGGACCTCGACCGAGATCTCATGAAGCTGCGAGGCCTGATGGGAGGTCGCTTCGACCGCATCCGTGACGACCTGCCGGAGCTGCTGTACAGATACGGATCCCTCCGCGATCCCGACGAACTCAAGCGCGCCCTGGCGTCATGGCGACGTCGGCGGACGCACAATACGTGAACTGAAGGAGACCGAATGAGAGTCATTCTCAAGCGCGATGTGAAGGGCCTCGGCCACGAAGGCGACCTCAAAGACGTCAAGATCGGGTACGCGCGCAACTTCCTGCTGCCGACCGCAGCGGCCGTGGTCGCCGACAAAGGGGCCATCGCAAACTGGGATCGCCATCGCGATCAGCGCGAGGAGCGCGACCGATCCGTGCGCGCCGAGGCTGAGGCGACCGCCGAGAAGCTCCGCGAGCTCAAGCTCGAAGTTCCCGTTAAGGCGGGTGAGCGCGGCCGGCTGTTCGGCGCGGTGACATCGCACCAGATCGCCGACCTGATCAACGGCTCCGGTATCGAGTTGGATCGTCATGCGCTGCACATGCGCGAGCCGATCAAGGCGCTCGGCGAGTACAAGGTGGAGGTCCGCCTCATGCCCGGCGTCGATGCCATCGTCAACGTGAGCGTCGTCGCCGAAGGCGCCTGAGCCCCCATCTCGCGGTGGGGCTCGTCCCCGCCATAAAAACGCCGATCACGGCTTGAGCTTCACACGCCGCTCTATCGGTGATTTGTCGCCTGAACAGGTTTCCAAGTCACGAATCGACGATGTACCGGCGGCCTTCACGCTCGGACGGCGCGTGGCTACGTTGTTCTTGTCACCCACGAACCGATAGATCGGTGGTTCGTGGCCTCCACTCGACTGCACGTCACGTTTCGGCGATACGTCAGCTCGCGCGCGACACGAAGCCCAGTCTTGCGCGCAC
>JACDHU010000229.1 GCA_013820865.1 Chloroflexota bacterium | reverse complement strand
CCACGAGGCACTGCGACCGTGATAGGTCCCGCTGCCGCGGCCGTCATATGCGCCCGTGAACGCACCATCAGGGATGCGGACGCTGACGTTCTGCGCTGGCGGTGGCGGTGGCTGGGTGGGTTCGGGCGTGGGCCTCGGTGTCGGCTCGGGCGTGGGCCTCGGTGTCGGCTCGGGAGTGGGGCGCGGTGTCGGCTCGGGAGTGGGCCGCGGCGTTGGCGGCGGTGTCGGCTCGGGCGTCGGGCGACGGGTGGGGGTGAGCGTCGGATCTGGAGTGGGCGCGAGCGTCGCGGCAGGCGGTTCGGTCACCGGGGCTGTGGGCGTGACACTCGGCACCGGCGCCACGGGCGGTACGGGCAGCTCCGGTGCGGCTGACGGAGACTCCACCGCCGTAAGCGTCGGCGGGATGATCGCCGGCACAGTCAGCGTCGGAGTGCGTCCGGGCTGGTCGGTCGCAGTAAGGTCGCCGACGGCAGCGCCGTCGTCACGTTCGGACAGCAGCATCGGCACAGTCAGGACCGCAGCAACAAGGACGATGGCCAGCGTCAGCAGCACGAGGGCCATGCCTGAAGCCCTTCCGGCGCGTCGAGTTGCGGTCCCGGCGCGCGTGCGACGGGCGGCCACCGTCCCCAGTTCGCTGGGCGGGGCGTGTGCGACCGCGGCGGTACGCGCGACTGCCGGCGCGACGACGGGCGTGGCAGCCAGCGCAGCCCGGGGCCAGTTGGACGTCGCGGCATCCGGTGAGACACTCGCCAGCAGGACGGTCTCCTTGTCCATCTCACGAGGCACTGGATTGGGTGTCGCGGCCCCGCCGGCCGCTGCGGCCAGGCCACCTAGTGTTGCTGCGGGACGGGTCGGCGCGACGGCGATCGCAGCCAGCATCGCGCCGAGGTCCTGAGCGCTGGCCGGCCGTCGATCGGGGTCCTTCTCGAGGCACTGCATCACCACCCGCGCGAGGTCCGGGTCGACTCCGGGCATCGCGGCCGAAAGTGACGCCGGCGCCTCGTGGGCGTGCCGGTAGGACACGGCCATCGGATCGTCGCCGCTGAACGGCGGCTGTCCCGCCAGCGCCTCGTACAGCACGACGCCGAGCGAGTAAAGGTCCGTCTGCGGGCCGACCCGTCCGCCGGTGGCCTGTTCGGGCGACAGGTACGCCGCGGTGCCAAAGGTCATACCGGTACGCGTCAGGTCGTCGGCGCCGGCCAGCGCCTTGACGATGCCAAAGTCGGTCAGGTGCGCCGTCCCGTCCTTGTCCAGCAGGATGTTGCCGGGCTTGACGTCGCGATGGATGAGCCCCTGCCCATGCGCCGCCGCCAGCGCCTCGGCCACCTGGCGCCCGAGATTGACGGCTTCGGCTGGCGGAAGAGCACCGCGCTCGGAGAGCACGCGCCGCAGCGACGGCCCGCTGATGAAGCGCATGACGATGAACAACGACCCGTCCTCGGCAGCACCGAAGTCGTAGACCGGCACGATGTTGGCGACGGCCAGCGCAGCCGTGCTGCGGGCCTCGACCGCGAAGCGTGCCCGTGCATCGGGATCCTGTCCGTACTGCGGGCGCAGCACCTTGACCGCTACCGTCCGGTCAAGACGGTGATCGCGAGCGCGGAAGACCTCGGCCGTGCCGCCCTCGCCGATGCGATCCAGAATCTCGTAGCGTCCGGCGAGAAGCCGGCCCGTCACGAAGCGCGGACTTTGACGCCGCGGGTTAGATCGGTCGTGGGGAGACGGAGTTAGTGCCATGGCGGCCGACATCATCGGCCCCGGATACCGCCGAACCCCTCACAGTGCCTCGGGCCGAGGGTACTAAGAGCGTTGCAGGCTTCACGCCGGCACGATGCGTGATTGAGCCGCCGACGAACAGGTGCCGACCTCGCTGCCTCGCAGCGTACAAATACGCTCGCTACAATCACGCACTCGGCCGAGAGCCAACGCGCCTCGGCCTCGCGATGCGAATCTGATGGAGAGACGGGTGCCCAGTCACTCGTGTCATGGACGCCAATCGCGTGGGCGAGGGCTCGGCTTGCCCAAGCTAGGTGATGGGACCGCGAGGTACGGCAAGAGTTGTCAGTAAACCGCTCCGCGAGACCGTCCAGCGCGGCCGCGCGACTGGTCGGCCAACGACTCACCTCCTTTTTGAGACGCAATGTCGTCTATGTGGCCTTCGTGCTAATTCTGGCCTTCTTCGCCGTGGCGTTGCGAGACCAGGGATTCCTTACACCCACCAACTTGCTCAATGTCGTCCGTCAGACGACACCCATCACGATCATGGCAGTCGGTCTAACGTTTACGTTGGCGGCCGGCGAAATCGACCTGTCGATCGGATCCGTCGTGGCGCTCGCAGCGCTGGTCGCCGCCATCCTGGTCCGCGACGTCGACCTCATAGTGGGAGTCGTGGGCGGCTTGGGTGTTGGGCTCTTGGTCGGATCGATCAATGGCCTGCTGACCGTCAAGTTACGCATTCCCTCATTTCTCGTCACTCTCGGAATGCTCGGGATCGCGGCCGGGTTTGCGCGCACGATCACGAACCTGCAGGCAGTGCCGGTGCGGGATGATGCGTTCAACACCATCTTTGGCTCAGGGTCGGTAGGCCCCATCTCCAGCCTGGTGATCTGGAGCACCGCAGCCGTTGTGGTGGGCCACGTAGTGCTGCGCAACCTTCGCTTCGGGCGACACGTCTTGGCCACCGGTGGCGACAGGTTGGCTGCCGCCTACGTTGGGATCCGCACTGATCGGGTTCGGATCGCGGTTCTCATCATCAGCTCAATGACCGCTGCCCTGGCCGGGCTCCTGTATACGGGGCGCCTACAGGGCGCCCGGTACACACTCGGTGAGCTCGACCTGCTGACGGTGATAGCTGCCGTGGTGATAGGCGGCACGAGCCTGTTCGGGGGACGTGGTTCCGTCATCGGAGCAGCATTCGGCTCGCTAATCATGGGGATGCTAAACAACGGCCTGATACTCATGGGACTCGATGTTTCCGGCCAGATGGTTGCCCGGGGAATGATCATCATCCTTGCGGTGGCCCTCATGCGCGAACCAGCGGCGAGGTGAAAGCTTGTTTCTGCAAGCGCTGATTAGGCGAAACCCGGCGTTTGTGGCCGCGGCAGTGACCCTTCATCAAGAGGGCCGCCTCCCTCCGAACAGCTATGTTCTTGATCTCGACATCATCGAGGCGAACGCACGGAACATTACGGATGCGGCCCACAGGGCGGAACTCGCTGTATGGGCGATGGCCAAACAGTTCGGTCGCGTGCGACCCGCGCTCGACGCGGTAGTCCGCGGCGGGGCCGATGGGTTCGTGGCCGTGGACATGGCGTGTGTTCGGCCCATCGCGCGTGCTGGCCACCGGGTTGGCCATCTGGGGCATCTCGTGCAGATCCCGCGCGCGGAGGCAAACGAAGCAGCGTCAGTCCGGCCCGACTATTGGACTGTCTTCAGCGACGAGAAGGCGCATCAAGCATCACACGCCTCCGGCCACCTCGGGGTGGACCAGAAGCTGCTGGCCAGGATCCATGCGGTCGGCGACACGTTCTAC
>JACDHU010000228.1 GCA_013820865.1 Chloroflexota bacterium | reverse complement strand
CCATGCGTGTGTTCCACTGAGAACACCCGCACTCGCGTGCGCGTGTTCTCGCTAGCACATTGGGGGTCCCGAACCTTGTCTATATTCGCCCGAATGAATCGGCGATCCGTCTCTGCAATCCTCGCTGCAATGCTCTCTGCGAGCCTCGTGCTATCCGCATGCGTCGGCACCGCGGCTGAGCCGTCGGCGATCAGCGTGAGCGCGACGAACAGCCCGGACAGCGCGACCCCCAGTTCCTCGGCAGGTTCCTCGGCAGCTGCGACCGCGACTGCGTCGGCCACAGAGTCTCCCGCGCCATCGCCTACCGCTGAGCCCACGGCAACTCCGGAACCGATCGGCGGCGTGTACTCCGGCTCCGCGGGCGGCGTGGTCGACCCATCGATCGCCGATCTGCCGCATCGCGTCTACGTCCCGAACGAGACGTCGAACGACATCGCGGTCATCGACCCGGAGACCTTCGAGGTCGTCGGCCGCTTTGCGGTCGGCTCCGCGCCCGAGCACGTCTCCCCGGACTGGGACCTGGGCACGCTCTACGTGAACAACATGAACAACGCGACCTTGACCGTCATCGATCCACTGACCCAGGCGGCGGTGGAGACGATGCAGGTGCCGTTCCCCTACAACCTGTTCTTCACGCCCGACGGCTCGAAGGCGATCGTGGTGGCCGACTACCTCGGTATCGACATGGTGGCCGACAATGGGCTGCACTTCTATGACCGGGAGACCTGGGAGCCGCTGAAGTTCCTTCAGGTCCCCTACCCCGGCGTCAATCACCTCGACTTCTCACCGGATGGCAGCTACCTGATGGTCAGCACCGAGAGCGCCGGACATGTCGTGAAGATCGACACCGCCACCATGGAGATCGTCGGCACCGTCGACGTGGGCGGCTCGCCGCTCGATGTGCGGCTCGCGCCCGAAGGCGACATCTTCTACGTGGCCAACCAGGGGACCCATGGCGTGGACCTGGTGGATGGCGACACCCTCGAGCACGTCGGGTTCATTCCGACTGGCCAGGGGGCCCATGCGTTCGCGTTCAGCCGTGATACCTCTCGCCTGTTCGTGACCAACCGCATGGAGGGCACGCTCACGGTGATCGACACGGCCTCGCGCGAGGTCGTCGACGTGTGGGAGATCGGCGGGTCGCCCGACATGGCCACGGTCTCGCCGGACGGCAGCCAGTTGTGGGTCTCGAACCGCTTCCACGGCACGGTCGTGGTCATCAATCCGGACAACGGGGACGTCCTCGCCACCATCGAGACCGGCGGGAACCCCCATGGGCTGACCTACTGGCCACAGCCCGGCACGATCAGCCTCGGTCACAATGGCAACATGCGCTGAACCGTCTCAACTCGATGCTCATCAGAACCACGGCCGCGCTGTTGGTCACCGCTGTGCTGATGGCCTGTACGGCGACCCCACCGGAGTCGGTCGTGCCGTCCGTCTCATCGCCATCCCACACCGCCACGCCGACGGTCGAAGCAAGCCAGAGCGCGCCGGTCAGTGCCGCCCCGACCAGCACGCCGACCGCGAGCCCGTCGGCCGAGGGCGGCGTGTACGCCGCGACGTTGAGCGGTGAGCTCGATCCTCGCGTCGCCAACGTTCCCGAGCGGGTGTACGTTCCGAATGAGGAATCCGACGACGTCGCAGTCATCGATCCGGAGACCCTCGAGGTCATCGATCGCTTCGCGGTCGGCGACATGCCCGAGCACATCAATCCCGACTGGGCTCTCGAGTATCTCTGGGTCTCGAACATGAACGGCGGCTTCCTGACCAAGGTCGACCCGATGACCTCGCAGCCGATCGAGGAGGTCGACCTGCCGATCTTCCCGTACGCGCTGTACTACACCCTCGACGGCTCGAAGGTGATGGTGGTCACGAACTACATCGCCCAAGAGGATGTCGGCGACAACGGGGTCCATTTCTACGATCCCGAGACCTGGGAGCTCCTCGAGTTCGTGCAGGTACCCTGGCCCGGCGCCGATGACGCGGACCTCACTGCGGATGGTCGGTACCTCGCCATCAGCGCCGAGTACAGCGGCTATCTGGCATTCATCGACACCGAGGAAATGACCCTCGCCGGTGCGACCGAGATCGGCAGCCTGCCGCGTGACGTGCGGCTGTCGCCAGATGGGAAGACCTTCTACGTCACGAACGAGGGTCTCGGCGGTATCCAGACCGTGGACGCCGAGACGTGGAAACTGACAGGCTTCATTCCCACCGGCGAGGGCGCCCACGGGATTGACTTCAGCCGCGATCTGACCGTGATGTACGTTACCAACCGAGCCGCCGGTACGATCAGCGTGATCGACGTGGTCACAAACAAGGTCGTCGAGACCTGGGCCGTTGGCGGCTCCCCCGACGAGATGGTCCTCAACCCCGATGGCAGCCAGCTGTGGACGTCGAACCGGTTCCACGGCAGCGTCTCGGTCATCGACACCGATAGCGGTGAAGTGATCGCCACGATCGCGACCGGCGCCAATCCGCACGGCCTGACCTACTGGCCGCAGCCGGGAACCATGGCCATCGGCCAGAACGGAAACATGCGCTGATGCCAATGCTTCGCCTGCCTGCCAGCATGGCCACTGCCGCGCTTGCCTTGTTGGTCCTGTCTGCCTGCACGCTGGTGGAGACCCCCGCCCCATTGGGGTCCGCGGAAGCGACGGCGAGCGCCACGCCTGCGGCGACCACGGCAGGCACCCCCACAGCGTCCCCCTCGCCCACGCCGCAGGCGGACGTCGACGTGCCGCTCGCCGTCGTGACCGGCTACACGAACCTGAAGAGCAACATCACCGCCGCCGAGGTGGACGCCGCCGCAGTCGCGAATACGCTGATCAACACCTGCCCGCCCCGGCCGCTGGGTGCCGTCGACCCGGAGCCGCTGTGCCTGAACGCCGACCAGATCATTCCCCACCTCAAGACGAACCCCCAGGATCTCGCGCTCCTGCCGTGGAATCTGGTGACGCCCGAGGTGAAGGTCTTGCCCGTCGACGGCGTCGACCTCTTTGGCTCGGAGGAGGCGCGCACGCAGCCATACCCGTACCGCGTCAGCGTCCCGGTCGACTTTGGCTGGGAGCCGTTCGACGTGTCGCGCATCCGCACGATGATCAGCCCCGGCAACATGTGCCACGACCGCGGACCGGCATACGCGGCCATCACCCTCGGCCGTGGCTGGGACTGGGTGTTCGGCGGCGGCACCGCCGTCTACAACGGCTTCAACCCGGAGGGCGGCGTCAATACTGTCAACGTCGTGCCCACCGGTAACGAGGGCGCCATGGCTGCGCTCCTGCGCGGCGGCGACGTCACCATCGCCGAGATCGAATGCCCCTTCGTCGATGACTGGACGGTCAACAACGGCACGATCTTCAGCCTCGATCCTGCCACCATCCCGCTGCTGCGTGACACCTACGGCGCCGATGTGATCATCTTTGCCGCCAACCACCCCTTCGACCAGGGGGTCGAGGGCTTCCTCGAGTCGCTCGATCACTTCGAAGCCAACGGCCTGCCCTACGCGGGCGCAGGGCGGAACCTGGACGAGGCGCTTGAGCC
>JACDHU010000227.1 GCA_013820865.1 Chloroflexota bacterium | reverse complement strand
TGCCGACCGCCTGGTGCTGTCCGCGGGCACATTCGGCTCCACCTTCCTGATGCTCAAGAACCTGCCCCAGGCGAGCGAGATGCTGGGCCGTCGCTTCTCGGGCAACGGCGACCTGCTGACCATGGCACGCGACGCCCGCGTCAAGCGTAACGGCCGTCGTGTGCCACTACTCATCGACGCCACCCGCGGCCCGTCCATCTCCGCCGCGGTCAGGTTTCCCGATGGCGCCGAGGGCCGCGGCTTCTACCTCGAGGACGTGGGCTATCCCGGCTTCCTCGATTGGGTCATCGAGGCGACCGATGCGCCGGGCATCCTGTGGCGAGCACGGCACGCCGCCCTGCGGCTGGTGTTGGGGCTGCTGGGTAGCGAACGCAAGACCGACATCGGCAGTGATATCGCGGCCGCGCTGGGTGCGACCCAACGCTCGTCGTCACTCATGCCGCTCGCCGGGATGGGCCGGGATGTGCCCGACGGCACCATCGCCTACACCGACGGCCGGCTGACGTCGAACTGGCGCATCGATCGGTCGGCGCCATATTTCATGCGCGTACGCAAAGTGATGCAACGCTTCGCAGCCGAGATGGGCGCGCGTTTCATGGACAACCCGATCTGGCACTTCGGACGGCGTGTGATCACCGTTCACCCGTTGGGCGGCTGCCCGATGGGGGCCGATCGCTCGACCGGTGTCGTGAACGCATGGGGCGAAGTCTTCGGCCAGCGCGGGCTGTACATCGCCGACGGCTCGGTGATGCCCGGTCCGGTCGGCCCGAACCCGAGCCTGACCATTGCTGCCCTTGCCGATCGCTTCGCGTCGCATCTCCTGGAGGCTCCGCCCGGCGACGATTGGCCTGCCTGACCTTCTCGCGGGACCGTCAAGTAAGCCCGTCCGAAGTCGCCGTAAACGGCCAGGTAAACGACGATGCCGAAGAACGAAGCGATCAGCGCCAGCATCAGGAAGAACAGCGTGACGGCCAGGAATAGCGCCACGATCGAGGCGATGATCAGCGCGATGGCCAGGATCAGCGACGCGATTCGCTGGAGCCGTCCAATGGTCGGGTGCGGCAGGATCATGCCGGGGCCATAGAGAATCGTCGCGAACACGAGTTGAACGTCGATCAGCGCGTGGGTCAATACCAGGCGCATCCCGGGAGCATCGGGCCTGACGTTACTGCTGGTCGACGTCAACCTGATTGGGGAGCCATTCGTACGCTCAAGCTAGCGGGGCGCCAGAATCGGCGGAACGCTGACCGAGAGCCGAGGGGCCGCACGACTGATCGTGCAGCGCAGAGTCCGTCCCAGCTGGAACTTCTGCGGGGCCGTGCCCTCCACCGTGACTCCCGATCAGCGTCCCCTAGGGGAAAGCTGATTAAGGGCTGGCTACATGGGCCAGGGGCCAGGCCCCGTGCCCGACATCGTGATGATCGCGCCCAGAAAGGAACCGATCGCCGCCAGCGCTGTCGCCGGGAGGACGCGTCCCCAGAATCGTTTGGATCTGCGCATTCGCCGCCCTCTCGTGATCCCGAACCGGAAGGTGACCCCCGCCGGCTGAAGTACATCGTACGTCGGCTCGTGCCTGCGAGTCAAGTATAAGTAAACAATCAACCTGGTCGAGGCGCAGCAGTCGCGCGCGATGCTCGGTCAACGTGCCAGTGTCGGCCCATCAGGTTCCGCTGCGGCGGAGGGCGAGGAGCGACGCTCCAAACAGCAGTGAAGCACCCGCCAGCAGAGTGGTGCCGCATGCGAACCGGGACTTGCCCGCCGGCGGACGCCGCAACTCGACCACGACCCATGGATGGCCGGATGGATTTGGCTGGTTGCAGCGTCGCGCGTACTGATGCACGACGTAGTTCCCGCGGAAGAGGATGTGGTCGACTGGCGCGTGTTGGGGTTCGCACGCCGACTTGTCTGGCTTTTCCAGCGCCGGGTTACGGAGCTCGGCGCGGGCCGCGAAGTCATCGAAGTGGGCGTCGCCGACATGGCATCCGAAGTCACCGCCGACGATCACCCCATCGTCTGGCGGCAGCGACTTGATGAGCCGGCGGAGTACGTTGAGCCCGCCCACCTGCTCGTCCACCTTGGCCGGATTGAGTCGCAGCGAGAAGACGTGGTGCGTTTTTTCCTCAACGACCACGCTCGTCTGGAGGATCGCGTGGGCCTCGACCTCGGGGCCGGGATACGGCGCAGGGATGGCGTGGATGATCGCGTCACCCAACGGCCAGAGGGACATGACCGCCGCGGCCTCCAAGCCGGCGATGCCGACTCTCGTGGTCCTTCCCCAGCGGCCGTATGGCATCTGCGTCAGCGTCATCAGCTCGTCGGTCTGATTGAGGCTCCCGAAGTAACCCTCGTTCCAGTGTCGGATTTGGTTGAGCAGGACCAGGTCGGGCATCTGTTCGTCTATGCGGTCGGCGATGAGCGGTAGGGCGGAGTTCTCGTCGGCCCGGCCAACCTCGTTGCCGTTGCCGATATTCCACGTCAGAACACGTATCGAATGGGCCAAATTCGCCCCCGTCCTTGAGCCGCGTTGCGAAGTTGCGCCAAGCACGGCTGGGAATCAGCACTCGGCGCTCGACACAGGCTAGGCGCTCAGGAGGTGTGGGGGCCGTTAGACGATGCGGCCTGGGCCTTGAAGCACTATGCCATTGGCGCCTCGATCAGACCTGCGCCAACATCGTCCCTGCGCCAACATCGTCGGCCGGTGTGGAGTTGCCAGCCGGGTCAGACGCCGCGCTCGCTCCAGCCGACCTCCAACGGAACGGTCAGGACGACCCCGTCACGGGCGGCACCGACCAGCACGCCCTCTTCAAGTGACACGGGCTGAAGGCGATCGTAGGCAGCCCTCAGCGCGAGCTCGGAGCGATAGGCGGGCCCGAGCAGCGTGAACAGCGGCGTATAACGCTGGACAGCATCGGCGATCGCAGCCCGCTGCCAGATATAGATTCCCGAGGCCCAGTAGGTCGTTCCCGATTCGTACAGCTGACGGGTCCGATTAGTGTCGGGCTTGGGCTCTACGGCGTCGACGCGGTAGACGCGCTGGCCGGCAATGCGCTGGCCGCCGTCGAAGCTGGGTTGTATGTAGGTCAACTCGCGATCGGCCTCCGTTGGTCGGACGGCGAAGGTGACCAGAGGGCGTTCGACACCAAGCGCCCCGCTGACGATCTGTCCGTCCGCCGCCGCGATGGCCTCCTTTAAAACGTCCTCGCGCTCGACCTCGTGGTCGGCGGTCAGGACGACCATGGTTTCATCAGCCCCTCGTTCGACAGACACGATGGCAAGGGCCAGCGCCGTCGCCGTGCCGCGATTCATCGGCTGCGTGACGATCCGCGCATCGGGCAGCTGATCGCGGACCAACTGGCCATGGCGCCGGTTGGTCACAACCACCACGTCCATCGGATCAACCAGCCGGGCGAGCCGAGCGCAGGTCTGCTGGAGGAGCGTGCGGCCGTCGGGCAACGCCTGGAACGCCACGGGTTCCTCGGTGCCACGCAGGGGTCGCAGCCGCGTACCGCTGCCGCCGGCGAGTATCACGGCATACATCGGCCCGAAGGTTA
>JACDHU010000028.1 GCA_013820865.1 Chloroflexota bacterium | reverse complement strand
CAATGGTGCGATACCGGTGGCGGCGGTGTAATGCGTGGCGCCTTCGTCAAGGAGCGCGCGCGCCGCGGCCTCGCTCACGTTGCGCGGAGTGTCGAAGTCCGGCTCACCGATCTCCAGGTGGATGACTTCGCGTCCGGTGGCCTCCAGCGCCCGCGCTCGGGCGGCAGCCTCGAAGGCGGTTTCGGTGCCCATGCGCTCCATGCGGCTCGCCAGTCTCACAGTCGATCCTCGTGCGGGGTGCCGTGCCAGGCTCGGGACCCCTAGTGTACCGATGAAGCCGGGCCGCAGCTGCGACGCCGGGCTTGGTTTCGTCAGATGTCCTCGGCAAGCTGGTGACCTGCGGCGAGCAGATTGAGGGCACTTGCCAGCGTGAGCCATGGGGTTGCTATACTTTCCAGAGCGAAATCAGCCACACCGATGCGCCTCCGGGCGCCAGGAGAGCCACACCCATGACGATGTCAGAGACTACCCGCGAGCCGATCCCGATGAACGGCGGCGGCGCTCCGTCGACCGAGCTGCTCGTATCGGTGACCGAGGCGGCGGCCAAGAAGGTCCTTGAGCTGCGCACACGCGAGGGCAAAGCCGATGCGCGCCTGCGACTCTTCGTGAAGAGCGGCGGGTGCTCCGGGTTCAGCTACGGCCTCGCTTTCGACGACAAGGTCAACGACGGCGACCGGGTCGAGGATCACGACGGCGTGCCGATCGTCATCGACCAGTTCAGCCAGCAACACGTCGAGGGCGCCGAGATCGACTACGTCGACTCGCTCATGGGCTCCGGCTTCGCCATCAACAATCCGAATGCGGTCAGCAGCTGCGCCTGCGGGTCGTCCTTCAACACCGATGGAGCTCCGGCCAAGGCCGGCGGCTGCGCCCACTGATTACGCGTCTCCTCCACGGAAGAGCCCCGGCCCTGCGTCGGGGCTTTTTCGTGTCCTGCGCGCTGCCGGGGTATCTGACCGAGTGGGGCGGCGGTCAAGGGGATCGCGGTAATATGCTTGCGTGAGTAGCACGTTTCAACCGTCAGCCAGCGCAGCCGAGGAGCTGCGAAGGTCGTTCGCGAGCGCCTGGGGGGCCATTGGTGCGGCATGGGGCGTGGCGCCGTCGACCGCCACCGTTCAGGGCTACCTGCTCGTGTCCGATGGACCCCTCTCCGAGCCAGAGGTGCGACGAGCCCTGAGCATGAGCCACCGCGCGGCCAGTCTGGCCTTGGCGCAGTGCGAGGAATGGGGGTTGATCGAGCGTGCCGAGGCCGCGCGGCGTTCCGGCCAACGCGGACCTGCCGCTGCGGCATGGACCGTCGTCGGTGACCATTGGGAGTGGTTCCGGCGCGTCGCCGCAGCGCGCAAGGAACGCGAGACGGATCCCGTCCTGCCGGTCATCGCGCGCTGCACCGACCAGGCCCGCGCCGCAGCGACGCGAGGCGACGACCCCGAGCTTTCGCGGCTCGGTGACAGGCTCACGTCGCTGCTCGAGTTCGTCGAGCGCTTCGACCGCGGCGTCGAGGTCTTCGTTCGAGGCGACGCGCGCGCGATAGAAGGGCTCTTCGCCGCCCTCGACCGATTGGAGCCCGCCACAGTCGACCGCCTGTGGCAGCTCCTCGGCGAGCTCGGCCCCGAGGACATGGCCCGAGCGCTCGACGCCCTCGCGCGTCTTTCGCCGTCGGCCGCGCGCCGGCTGGTGAGCCTGGCCGATCAGCCAGTGCTCCAGAAGCTCATCGGCGTGGGCTAGCACCGTCTTCTCGAATGGACGCCCACTCGACGGGCCATTCTTCACGCGGGACCGATGCGGCCCGCAGTTTGTCCCATGGAGTGAACACCGCCACGCGTGAGGGCGAGCCTGATCGACTACTCCCCTGAGCCGTCGTCGTCGAAGACCGATGCGCCCGCGATTACCGTGGCGCGACCCTCCCCACCCAACGAGGCCGGGAGCGGTCGGGGCAGCGACGCCGGCGTCACGTGGCACTCCACGAGCTCCCGCGTGCCCGTGATGCCGAGCTCGTCGAACAGCAGGTCGAACTTGGCGCGCAGGTTGGCGGCGACCGCATCGGCAGCAGCAGCAGGCAACGTCCAGAGCTGGCGCTTGAAGGGACCGATCGCCTTCTTGCGGGTCTTGTACAGGAACTGCTCGTCAGTCTCGCCGTCCTTGCGCTCGTCGGCGCAGTTGGCGACGCACCACGCCATCATCTCGACGCGCAGGTCATCGGGCAGGCCGCCGGCGTCATAGAGGATGTTCTGGAACCCGGTGGCGAGGTGCACCTCGGCCGTGCCGTGCTCCGGGAAGTGATCGAATGCCTCGTCGGGCAGGGTCGATGCGCCGTGTTGGACGCAGCCAGCCATCGCGTACTCGTCGCGCGCTACCGCCGAAAGGCGGCGCAACGTGTCAAAGTCGATCGACACCGCCGCAATGGTGCCGTCGGCCATCGGCACGCCGCCGTGGCTGGTCCCGGTCTGGATGCTGACCTTGCTGATCGGCTCGAGACCATCGTCAAGCACGGCCAGGTAGCCGTCGAGGTAGGCGCGCAGCTCCTCTTCGGTCGAGTTCACCTTCCCGACCTCTCCGATCTCGCCACCGACACTGATCGTCACTCCCGATGGCTCCAGCGAGCGGATGAGCCGCGTCAGCTCGGCCGTGTTCTCGGCGTTGACGCGCTGCTGCTCAGGCACCGTGGCGAGCGAGAGGTCCACCAACGTGGAACTGTCGATGTCGATATTCAGGAAACCGGCACCGACCGCCTCGCGCGTCAGATCACGAATGCCCTCGAGCTCGGGCTCCGGGTCCGCGGCCCATTTTGTGGCATTGAACTGAAAGTGGTCGCCCTGGAGGAAGACCGGCGTGCGCCATCCGGTCCGCAGAGCAGCGGCCAGGATGACCGAGGCGTACTCCGCCGGGCGCTGATCGGTGTAGGCCATCTCGCTCTTTGCGATCTCGAAGATGACGGTCGCCGCATCGCGCTCGAGTGCAGCGGCGAAGGCCTGGCGAGCCGTCAGGTACGTCACCGCTCGCACGTTGATGGCCGGCACAGTGAACCCCGTAGGGTCGAACGTACCGGCACCGCGCGCGCGGTACAGCTCGTGAATCGAAGCAGATCCACAGCCCAGCGCCTGCGACGCGCTCCAGATCACCCAGCGCGTGGCGTCGCGGAGGTCATCGGTCCCGAACACCGCGGCAAACACCAGCTCATCCATCAGCTCGCCACGCAACGTCGTTTCATCGTGGATATCCAAGCCCGCGTCGGAGATGGTGGCGATGCCCTCGAGGCGAGTCCGGAGGTCGGCGACGGTTTCGATGCTCATGCGCTCATCCTAGCGAAGGCCCGATACGAGCGTGAAGGCCAGCAGGGGTGCCACGATCAGCCCCAGTCCGGCCGCGAGCAGGTACCAATCGCGGGCGGCCCGCGCATCGGCCATGCCGCGGCGTTGGAGCCCGCGAGTCCACCAGCGGACGGCCGAGACACCGATGACATACAGCGCCGCGGCGAGCCCCACCACGCCGATCGCGAACGGTCGGACGTCATCGCAGTCACCAAAGGAGATCGGTCCACCTGGAGGACAGGGGCTGGACACCTCGAGGCCGATGAGCCCGACTGCGGCGCCGATGACAACGATGGACCCCGCCAGGTGAACGAGGAGCGGGCGGTTCAGCGCCGGGCGAGCGCCGCGCTGCGCTGGGCTGCCTCCTCGGCGTCCCGCCGGGTGATGCGCCGGTACTCGAAGTAGAGATACACGCATGCGGCCGCTCCAAGCCCCGCGACCATCGTCCCGAAGGCGATCGCCTGGAGCGGGAACGGGTTCTGCCCCTCCCTGGGAAGAAACGTCCCGCCGGCCAGGTTGAAGGACAGCAGCGGGATGAGCAGGAGCACGGTGAACAGGTAGTTGAGCAGTACGAAGATCCGGATCGCCGACCATCCGAACCCACGACGGCCGCGGGTCGCCTGGACCAGGACGCCCAGCGCGATGAGGAGACCGAAGTTGCCAAAGCCGACGCCGTTCGAGATCAGGAAGCCGACGTCGTCGCTGAAACGCAGGAATGGGAGGAGCACGGTGACGAGGTAGTACACGTAGTTCGGCACGTAGGTGAGCATGAAGTAGACGAACAGGAAGAGCGGCACGCCCTTCAGTACGGCCACCAGCCACGTTTCGTGGCCGAACAGGAACCAGTTCATGAAATCGTCGGCCCAGCCGAACATGCGGCTCATACCTCCGCGGGGCCGATAGACCGGGTACGCAGTCGTGCTCATGGGTTCCTCACTCCCCGGTCTGGTCGAGCAGGAAGGTGATCAGCGCGGTGAGCTGGCTCTCCGACAGCACGCTTTCGGGGTATGGCTGCATGCCGGTCGCCACGCCGTCGTTGTAGTTGCCGGCCGAGTCACGAATCCAGAGCTCCAGGAAGTTGCGCGGATCCTCGTCGTAGTCGGCGATCATCTGGTCCAGCTGCGACGGCTCGATCGGGAGATCCACCACGAGCTCGGAGCCGATGGTCTGGAGATTCGGCCCAGAACCGCCCTCCAATTCCGTGCCATGGCAGCTCTGGCATCCGGCCGCGACATAGACCTGTTGACCCGCTTCGACGGTGTCCTCCACCTCCTCGGGCGCGTTCTCGGCGGCCTCCTCGGCCCAGCCTTCGACCAGCGTCACGACGGCCTCGACCTGCTGCTCGTTCAAGGGACCGCCGACCTCGGTGGCCCACGCCGGCATGAGGGAGTTCACGTTGCCGGACACGACGACGCCGCCGTAGCTCACGGCGAGGTGCACGTAGTTCGGATTGGATCGCAGCTTGTTGGCGAGCGCCGGCGTGCGCAGGGACGGCGCGGACCGACCCTCGGGATCGCCCGGGATCGGACCACCCTCCCCGATTGGCCCGTGACAGCGGGCACAACCGGCGGCCTCGGGCCGCGACGGATCGTCGGAGTAGATGATCTCGCCGAAGTGAATGAGCTCCTCGTCCTGCTCCACGGCGATCGCCTCGCGCCGCGCGCCGTCAGTGAACCAGTACAGCATGGTGAAGGCGGCCATCGCGGTGATGAGGACGACGCCGAGCGTCTTGAGTCGCATCGGCTATCCCGTGCAGTGATCGATGCTGTCGGTGGTGCGCTCATCGAATCCGGTCGTGCCCGCAGGCGGACCCGACACGACCTCGCGCGTATCGATGACGTACTCGCCGTCGACCACGGAAACCGGGAAGCTATCGAGGCCGCGTGGCGCAGGACCATCGCGATGCTGCCCCAGGATCGTGTACTTGGACCCGTGGCACAGGCACTCGAACCACTGGCTTGCCTCGCACAGCTGCGGTACCTGGCAGCCGAGGTGCGGGCACTTGCGCCACAGTGCGACCACCTCGTCCCCCGGATCTGGGATGGGCGTCGTGACCAAGCCCTCGCCCTCGACGCGTGCCTGGCCGGCCGGGACGTTCACGAAGAACAGGTTGGCCTGGTTGTAGACGTACGGCAGGCCTTCCGCCCACTGCGGCGCGGCCGTGTTGATGGTTTCGGCCGTGCCCAGCGTGATCTGGGCGCCGAGGCCCTCGGTCACGTTCGGCCACAGGAAGGCGATGGTGCCACCGATGAACTGGAGCGACAGGAGACCGGTGCCGACGCCGAGCATGCGGCGCATGAAACCACGCCGGGAGATCTCGCCTTCCGGCGGGCCGTGGACGGGACCGTACGAAGCGTGCTGGGTCATAGCGTGAAGAACAATCCGTCGATCCACGGCCAGGTCCAGGCCCACGCAGGTCCACGGAAGAATGAGCCGATGAGGGTCACCAGCAGCCCGCCGAGCATGAGGCACATGAAGAAGACCCACATGAGCTTCCGATCGCGGGCGGCCTTGTACGGCGAACGATCTATGAACGGGATCATGGCCAGGCCGCCGAGATAGAACGCCGGCACCAGGACGCCGGCGACCGTGGCATTGAAGTAGCTCAGGATCTCCTGGAGCCCGAGGAAGTACCAGGGCGCCTTCGCGACGTGCGGCGTGATGGCTGAGTTCGCCATCTCCTCCAGCGGTGCGCGGATGAAGACGGACGTGACGACGAGCAGCCCGGAGATGAGCATCGCCATCACGAACTCGGCGCGCAGGAGGTGTGGCCAGGTCAGCAGCGTTTCGTCCGGTCGCTTGTCGACGCGGACCATCGATTCCTGCTTGACGTAGGCGAGAAGGCGGAAGCGCTCGGTGCCGGGCACGCCGGGCGGCCCGGGCAGCTTCGGACCGGTGCCTGGCGTCGTCAGCGGCGCTCGGGCCGGCGCCTGGGTCGGCACGTTCTTGTCGGCAGTCGCGTTGGGTCGCTTCTCGATCGTCATCGGTCCACTCCTAGCCTACACCGGGCCACTGATGCCGCCGTCCTTCCGGATACGCCAGAAGTGAACGACCAGGAAGATGGCAGTGATCAGCGGGAAGGCGATCACATGCATCACGTAGAAGCGCAGGAGCGTGTCCTGCCCGACCTGGATGCCGCCCAGCAGGAAGAAGCTGGTTTCGGCGCCGACGAGGGGCGCGTAGACCGCCATCTGGGTGCCGACCGTGATGGCCCAGAACGCAATCTGGTCCCACGGCAGGAGGTATCCGGTGAAGCTCAGCCACAGCGTGCAGAACAGCAGGACCACGCCGACCACCCAGTTGAACTCGCGCGGTGGCTTGTAGGCGCCGTGGTAGAACACGCGGATCATGTGCAAGAACACGGTCAGCACCATGAGGTGCGCGGCCCATCGGTGCATGTTGCGCACGAAGGAGCCGAATGCCACCGACGCCTCGATGACCTGGATGTCCTGGTATGCGCGACTGATGGACGGGACGTAGAAGAACATGAGGTACAGCCCGGTGAGCGTCAGCGCCAGGAACAGGAAGAAACTGATGCCACCCAGGCAGAAGGTGTACGTGTAGCGCACCGCGTGCCGCTTGACGCGCACGGGATGCAGGTGGAGGAAGACATTGTTCATCACCGCCAGCGCACGCGTGCGGCTGGTGGTGGGGTACGGCTGACGGAACAGGCTGCGCCAGACGGCGGATTCCCTGATGAAGCGGCTGATGCCGCCGCGTTCGCCGTTGCTCATCGGTCCACCGTCATGCCGGCCTGCTGACCCACCTGGCCCAGCACGTTGTCCTTATAGCTCTCCAACAGAACCTTCCCGTCAGGCGTGAACCGCTCGAGCTCGAGACGGTCCATGGTGATGCAGTTGGTGGGGCAGCGCTCGACGCATAGATTGCACCGGATGCAACGCTCCTCATCGATGATCATGGCGATCCCGCGGGGCCACGTCTGGAAGAAGTCCTGCTCCGGATCGTCGCCGCCGACCTGCGCCTTGTCGATCATGTAAATGACGCCCTCGGGGCAGACGTCGGCGCAGAGCCCGCACAGAATACAGCGCGGACCGTCGATGTTGATGTTGTGGTTGCACTGGAGGCAGCGCGTGCTCTCGGTGATCGCGCCGCGCGTGTCGTACCCCACCTCGACCAGCGACGTGAAGTCACGGCGCAGCTCCGGCGGCGCCATCGGGATCTCCTGGCGCTCGGTCGCCTCGTAGAAGCGCGGCATGTCGTGCTCGAGGCTCTGCGTGATGACCGCGCGATTGATGACCGGCAGCTCCTCGAGCTCCTCGCCGCGTAGGCCGGCCAGCCAGCGATCGACGCTGCGCGCGGCGCGGCGACCGAGCCCGGCGGCCTCGATGATCGTGGCCGGACCGGTCACGAAGTCCCCGACCGCGAAGATGCCGTCGACATTCGTGCCGAAGGTGTCCTTGTTGATGGTGAGCCGCCCCTTTTCGAACCCGAACTTGAGGTCATTCAGGGAGTTGCCGTTGGCGTCCTTCGGAGTGGTGCCGTTCAAGGGCGCCGTGCGCCAGGACGAGAGCGAACCCCCTTTGACGACCTCGCGCGTATCGGTCACGCCGACGTGGCGGTTGAGCTTGGCGCCGAACTCGCCGAGGACGTTAAAGTCCGAGGCCTGGCTGGTGCAGGGAATGACCATGTCGCACGGAATCGTGAACTCGCTGCCAGGGATCGGCTCAGCACTGCGGCGCCCGCTCGCGTCCGGGGGTCCGAGGCGGGTGCGCACGAACTTCATGCCATTGACGCGGCCGTCCGGTCCCGCGAGGACCTCGACCGGCGAGCTGAAGTACTCGAACTGCACGCCCTCGAAGCGGGTCTCGTGCTGCTCCTCCTCGTCCACCACCATCTCGTCGGGTCCGCGGCGGTAGACGATGGTGCTCGTCTTGGCGCCGAGCCGGAGGGCGGTGCGCGACGAGTCCATGGCGGTGTAGCCGCCGCCGATGATGACGATGTGCTCGCCCACCCACTGCGTCTGACCGAGATTGGCGCGCTTGAGGAAGTCGACACCGTAGATCACCCCATCAAGCTCCTCGCCCGGCGTGTTCATGGCCACGGGGTACATGCATCCGGTCGCGACGACCACGGCGTCGTGACGCTCCCGCAGCTGCTCCGTGGTGATATCGCGACCGATCTCGACGTTGTAGTGGAACTCCACGCCGTGCTTGGCGACCCAGTTGACGTCGAGCTCGATGACGTCTCGAGGGAGCCGGAAGGCAGGGACCCCGATGAGGGTCGTGCCACCGCCACTGGGGAGGGCCTCGTAGACGTGGACCTCGTGGCCCCAGCTGCCGAGCTCTTTGGCTGCCGCCAGCCCGGCCGGCCCGGCGCCGATGACGGCGACTGATCGCCCGGTCGGCGCCTGGACGATGACGTTATCGGGCATATTGTTGCCGTAATGCCAATCCACCAGGAAGCGCTTCATGGCGCGGATGGCGAGTGGCTTGTCGATGTCGGCCCGGCGGCAAGCCTTCTCGCACGGGGCGGAGCACACGTAGCCACAGATGGCCGCGACGGGGTTCGGATCGCGGGCGAGGATATAGCCCTCCTCGAAGCGACCCTCGGCGGCCAGCATGAGGTATCCCCGGCAGTTCGTGTTGACCGGGCAGCCTTCCTGGCATTCGATATTGCACTGCAGCCAGTCAACGCCGACCTCGGCGGTCTGGAACCTCAGTGGAATCGCGGTATCGCTGATCACCGTGTCGTGGTCGCTCTCCGGGCGTCGTCAGTCCATGAGGCTAAAAGGAGCGGCAACACCGATGCTACCCGTTCGGGAGCATACGGTGCAAGGGGACCGGCTCCGGAAGCCGGCGGATGACCCGTACGTCCCATATCCCCCGAGCCTGCACGGCGCCAGAATCGGCAGCATGATCAGCGCCGTCTCTGCCCAACGAACCGAGTCATTCACTCCCACGATCCACGATATCGTGGCCCGACGCTCGGTGCGCTCCGTCTACCAGCCGATCGTCGACCTGCGCACCGGCCAGACAGTCGCGTTCGAGGCACTGGCCCGGGGGCCGGCGGGGTCACACCTTGAATCGCCGATGGCCCTCTTCGACGCCGCGCGTCAGGCCGGACTGCGGGACGAGCTGGAGTGGATCTGCCAGGCTACGGCGATCCGCGGCGCCCTCGATCGTGGGCTGAAGGGAACGAGCCTCTTCGTCAACATCGAGCCTGAGACGCTCGGGGCCGTCAGCCCATCCGACCTGGTTGCCACGCTGGCGGCGGGCCGGCGCAGCCTTCGGCTGGTGGCGGAGATCACGGAACGCGCCCTCACCATTCGTCCGGTTGAGCTCATGCGTGGTCTCGAGTCGCTTCGCGATGCCGGTATGGCCATCGCCCTGGACGACGTCGGCGCCAATCGTGACTCGGTCGCCATGCTGCCGCTGGTGAACCCCGACGTGATCAAGCTGGACATGGGCCTGGTGCAGGGCCAGCCGGACCGCACCACCGCGTCGTACCTGAGCGCCGTCGCGGCGCATGCCGAGGCCAGCGGCGCGCACATCCTGGCCGAGGGCATCGAGACCGAGAAGCATCTGATCACCGCACTTGCCTTGGGCGCGACGTTCGGCCAGGGGTGGCATTTCGCCAGACCCGGTCCGCTCCCCGAGCACCTGCCGTCGGTGAGCTCGAGCCTGCTCCTTGATCGAACGCATCCCTCGATCGATCGCGATCCCGCGGCGGCGGCCTTTGCACAACGGCCGGTGAATCGGGCATCCAAGCGACACCTGCTCGCGATCAGCCGGCACTTGGAAA
Organism: Chloroflexota bacterium; assembly: GCA_013820865.1. Classification (GTDB taxonomy): domain Bacteria; phylum Chloroflexota; class Limnocylindria; order QHBO01; family QHBO01; genus JACDBZ01. Next base: position 1,165 of record JACDHU010000028.1, on the reverse strand, counting down.
ACTGGGCATTGACCGCGCCCGAGCACCCGATCCTCCTGGCTGCATTCCAGGAGGTGCGACACTTCACGCCGCGCAGCCGCGACCGGTTCGCGGGCCTGGGCGCGCATCTTCCCTTCGTCGCGGCGCTCGGCGTTGGCGTGGCCGAGCATCCCGCGCCCGGCGTCCGCGGAGCGTCCCTGGCGCCGGACGATCCGCTCACCGGCCAATGGGATGTCGTCGTGCTGGGATCGCATTTCAGTGGCGCGCTCATCTCGCGCGACGTCGGCGACGATGGACCGGACATGGATCGCCGATTCGACTTCGTGGTGACGCACGATCGCGACCTCGTCACGCGAGCTGCGCGGTCACTGATGAGCCGCATCGGTCAGAACGACGAACGGCGACCCTGACCGGCCCGTAGCGGTCAGTTCGCGAAGTGGGTGGCCATCACCTGTCGGACCAGCGGAGCGGCATCCGAGCCGCCGGTGCCCAGCGGGATATTGGGCAGGATCGTGGCGACACTGATGGTGGGGGCATCGGCGGGCGCAAAGGCGGGAAACCAGGCGTGCGGATCGGGCGTGCCCGTCTCGGCGGTGCCGGACTTGCCGGCCACGGGAATTCCGAAGCCGGCGAATGCAGCCGTGCCGGTGCCATAGGACAGGGTGGTGACAGCCTCGAGCGTATCGGTCACGTAGGCCAGGTCCTCTGGCGACACCGAGATCTCCTGCGCGACCGTCGGGGCAACCTCTTCAACGATCGTTCCGTCGGGAAGGGTGGCGGTGCTGAGGATGCGCGGCGTCCAGAGCGTGCCCCCATTGCCGATGGCTGCATAGGCGTTCGCCAACTGGAGCGGCGTGCCCAGGAACGCTCCCTGGCCGATTGACAGCTGTATCTGCTCGAACCCGGAGTACCCTCCACGCCCGTTCGCCGCGAGCCAGGCGCCATCCGGCACGATCCCGGTCTCCTCGATCAGATAGCCGATGCCGGTGGCAGTGCCGAACCCGAACTCGAACAGCAGATCGGTCAGGGCGGTCTCCTCGCGCTCGTAGACCTCCAGGCTCAGCGGCATGTAGGTGGTGTTGCAGCTGAAGGCCATCGATTCCGCAAAGCCCACCCGGCCGGGCAAGTCGTGCTCCTCGAAATTGCGGAATGTGAAGTCGCCGTACTTCCAGGTGGGAGGGCAGGT
>JACDHU010000226.1 GCA_013820865.1 Chloroflexota bacterium | reverse complement strand
TTTTTGCTCTAGCAAAGGGGCATCTCTTACCGGAGATTGTCCCTCATGTCCCGCGGCCCACAGTTGCAGCCTTTGGTGCTGACTGATGTCGAGATCGCGCAGCTCACCGCCTGGAGCCGTCGTCCCAAGACGGCGCGCGCCTTGGCGGAGCGCGCGCGCATTATCCTCGCGAGTGCGACCGGCGCGCCCAACCTCACGGTGGCCGAGGTGGTGGGCGTGACGTTTCAAACGGTGGGTAAATGGCGGCGGCGATTCTTGACGGCGCGCCTCGATGGCTTGCTCGATGCCCCGCGGCCCGGCGCACCCCGGACGATCACGGATGGCGATGTGGAGCGCGTGATTCGGAAGACGTTGGAGGAACGGCCCGTGGAGGCCACGCACTGGAGCACGCGACTGATGGCCAGCGCTGCCGGCGTCACGCAGACCGCGGTCGTGCGGATCTGGCATGCGTATGGATTGCAACCGCATCGCGCGGACACTTTCAAGCTGTCGACCGATCCCCTGTTCGTCGACAAAGTGCGCGACGTAGTCGGCCTGTATCTCGCACCACCAGAGCGCGCGCTGGTGCTCTGCGTCGATGAGAAGACACAAGTCCAAGCGTTGGATCGCACCGCGCCCTTGCTGCAACTGCGCCCCGGCCAACCCGAGCGGCGCACCCATGACTACACCCGCCATGGCACGACGTCGCTCTTCGCCGCCCTCGATATCGCGACGGGGAAGGTGATCGCCGAGTGTCATCAGCGGCACCGCGCGCGGGAGTTCCGTCAGTTCCTGAATACGATTGAGGCGGAAGTCCCGGCGGACCTCGACATCCATCTCGTCCTGGACAACTACGGCACGCACAAAGCACCGACCGTGAAGCGCTGGCTCGCGCAACATCCCCGCTATCATCTGCATTTCACGCCCACCTCGAGCTCCTGGCTGAATCAGGTCGAGACGTGGTTCTCCCTGCTGACGCAACGGCAACTGCGCCGTGGTGTGCACCGCAGCGTGACGGAACTCGAAGCCGCGCTCCTCAGCTACACGGCGCGGAGCAACGACACCGCGACACCGTTCCGCTGGACGAAGAGCGCCGACGACATCCTCCAGAGCGTGAAGCGCTTCTGTCTGCATACTTCTAACTCAGGACACTAGCTCAGCGCCGCCGGAGTGCTCTGGTGAGCGTCCGGTCGAGTGCGTTCGCGAACGCCTGCTTCTCCCGGCTCCCGTACGCCGCGTGGCCCCCGGTCTCGACTCCGGCGCCGCGCAGGCCATCCATGAAGTCGCGGATCGAGAGTCGCTCGCCGATGCTCTCGGCCGTGTACTCCTCACCTCGCGGATCGATCACCACCACTCCCTTCGGCACGAGAAGCGCAGCGAGCGGAATGTCCGCGGTCACGGCCACGTCACCCGGGGCGGAGTTGTCCACGATGTACCTGTCGGCCACATCAGGACCCCCTTCCACGCGCACGGATGTAACATGCGCGTAGCCGACCGGTACCTGCAGCCGCTGGTTGGCTACGAGCACCGTGTCGAGCTTCAGACGCTCGGCCGCCCGCAGGCACACGTCCTTCACATCGCGAGGTGCCGCATCGGCGTCGACCCAGAGCTTCATGTGGCGAAGGTGCGATGAAGGCGAGCGTCAGACCAGTGGTCAGGGTGAAAGTGCCCGCGATCCCGCTCTCCCTCGAGTCGCTCGTCGCTGGACTGCTGCCGGAGCCCATCTCCATCGGTGAGTCTTCGGCCGATGTGCTCAGCTACCAGCGGGATGGTCGACCGGTGATGTACCTGAAGTCCGTTCGCGCGCGGGATGGTGAAGCGCTGCATGCCGATGCCGCACGCATCATATGGCTCGAGGGCAGGGCGCCGGCGCCCCGCGTCCTCGCACTCGCGGAGGAGAGCGAGCGCACATGGCTTCTGACGAGTGCGATTCCCGGTGTGAATGGCGCCGACGGACGCCTCGATCCCCGCATGGTCATCGAGGAACTTGCCGCGGGCCTGCGCTCCCTGCATGCCCTGCCGGCTGCCGGTAGTCCGTTCGACATGAGCCTGGCGACCCGGCTGCTCGTGGCGCGCGAACGCATGCTCGCTGGGGTGGTCGACGTGGACGACTTCGACGATGAGAACCGCGATCGCAGTCCCGTCAGCCTCCTCGACGAGCTCGAGCGCTCGAAACCCGAGGAAGATCTCGTGGTCACCCATGGAGACGCATGTCTGCCGAACGTGATGTTCGAGAGCGATCGCCTATCGGGATTCGTGGATTGCGGCGCGGTCGGTGTGGCCGATCGGCATCAGGATCTGGCGCTGGCAGCCAGAAGCATCGAGAGTAACCTGGGAGCACGATGGGTGGCGCCCTTCTTCGAAGCTTACGGAATGCTTCGGCCCGATTCCGAGAGACTGAGGTACTTCCGAATGCTGGACGAATTCTTCTGACGAGCTCGTTCGGGACGTGACGGCACTCTACCGCGCGATCGGCTCCGCGGAGTTCGCGCTCCTGGTGCGGAACGCCTTCACGGAGATTCCGGCTGGAGTATCCATCGAGCCCGTGCTCTATGTAACCCCGGAGCGGATTCACGCTGAGTGGGTGGCACGCGAATGGATGGCGACTGATGCAGGCAGCGGTTATGTCGGCTACGTGACGCGCCTGGAGGTGCAATCACGGTTCCTCGCACGGTACCCCATCCGGCAGACCGCGGACGGTCGACCCGAGTACTGGATCCCCGTCGAGCACATCGGCGAGCTCAACGCGAGTATCGTCGGACCGATCGAAGTCGTCGCCGAATTCAGGCCCGGAACGGAGGAGAGGGCACGATCATGATCAGCAGGCTCGAGCAGTGAGCCCGAGGGCGAGTTCGGACGCGAGTTGGGCTGAGGCACTCCGGCTCCACACGGAGGCCGCGGATGAAATTGCGACGATGTTCGCCAGCGTGCCGGCCGAGGCGTGGATGCAACCGCACGCGCATGGGAAGTGGACGTACGCGGAGCTGATGCAGCACCTCACGCTCACCTACGATGTGCTGTCTCAGGAGCTGGAAGGTGGACCCGCGATGTCCGTTCGCACGGCGTGGTGGCAGCGGATCCTGCTGAACCTCACGGTGCGGCCCCGCATCATCCGCGGCGGCGGTTTCCCCAGGGGAGCACCCGCACCGCGCGAAGTTCGTCCGAAAACCGTCACCGCTGACCCGGGGGAGGCAGCGCTCATCTTCGCGGCGGCACGTGCGAGGTTCGAGAGAGCCGTGGCCGCGGCTCGGGCCGACAATCCTGGCATGCGGATCACCCACGCATATTTCGGTCGAAGGCCGCTCGAGGAGGCGCTGCGCTTCTGCGCGGCGCATCTCAGACACCATCAGGCTCAGATGAGCGCATCGATGGTCGCACGCACATCACACTCCTGAAGCGATGAACGAGCATCACGTACCGAACGTGCAGGATCACTACCCCGATGATTACTCGCACTGCTTCGGTTGCGGGCGACTGAACGGCGCCGGCCACCATCTCAAGACCGTCATTGAAGGGGAGGAGTCGGTCTCCCGCTTCACTCCCTCGCCCGAGCAGATGGCGATGCCCGGCTTCGTCTACGGCGGGCTGCTTGCATCCC
>JACDHU010000027.1 GCA_013820865.1 Chloroflexota bacterium | reverse complement strand
GAGCATCGGTCCGCGCGCTGATCGTGCACGTCGTGATCTATCTGCGACGCGAGGGGCGACACAACCATCGCTGTTAGTCGCAAATGTTCTCGTCGAGTTCCATGCCCATGGTCTTCGTTGTAGTGGGCTCACTGAGTTTGGGTTTTCGGGCGTACGCACAATCGTCGGCTCGAATAGCCGCCAATACGCTCATCGAGGGCGCGGCAAACGACGTGCCGGCATAGGCGAGCCCCGCGTCCGGAACGGGGTACGGACCGATAGTTCCACCATTACAGCAGAGATACGCGAGAGGGAACCAGCCTCCTGACGCCAGGACGTTTGCGGTGTTCGAGTAGTCTGCTTCACGTGCTCCGACACTGATTACGTTCGGAAACGCGGCCGGATAAAGTTCGAACTCTAGGCCCTGATTGCCTGACGAAGCGACGGAGGTCGTTTGATACTTGTTGCCTTGCACGGTCCAATCGGCCGGTCGAACATTCGGTGCCAAGACATCGGTCAACGTCGTACCCTTCCAAGCTGAACTTCCCTGAAGTGCGTCGAGGTAACCCTTGAACGTTTCAGAGTCGTCTCTGTCGAGGAACTGAGCAAGGTCCGCAACTCTGAAGCAAGGCAAGATGATCCAACTCATGTTCACGACGATGGCTGCATCTTGAAAATGCTCCGAGATACTAGCGACCATCTCCAACACGGAGTGAAGATCGATCACGACGTATTCGTTCTTGCGATCCTCGCCCAAGTGCACGCCCACAACGCGCAAGGTCTGTTCGTTGCTATGAATCCTCTCCCACACAGTCTCGCGGTCCGTGGAGCTGTGGTGAATCTCGTACTTACCCGTATCGCGAATCAATGCGTTGATGTGCGACATGACCAGGTAGCCGTGCGAAACGTCGTGAGTGTCTAAGAAGGACTTGGCATCGGTCGCCTGGACAAGCTCATGATTATTAAATGAAAATACAATGTCGCGGAAGTCATCCAACACGAGGATGACGGCGGAGTGTGTCGCTTCGAGGCCACCTAGCACGCCTGCATCCGAGTCGCCGAAGGTGTATGGATCAGGCAACTGGCCATGGTGGTAAGGGAGTAACCCCCCAACGGATCCCGACGCGTGGAGGACCTGACCCACTGGGGTGAAGTCATGGACGACGCAATCATCGGAGTCGTCGAAGTCTCCACGGATCTCATTGACGTCGTGCAAATAGATCCCTGCGTTCGAGTCTGCACCGACCGCCTGGAGCCAGACCCCGAACAGGACCACCAAGCTTGGCCATACCGTACGAAGCCTCGGCAATTGCATGGTCATCGCGCACCTCCTCCATCTTTCACATAGCCCTCGTCGCGCAAGTAGGAACTCAGCTGCTCGACGTATGGCGCCGCATGGCTCTCCGTATAGAGCCTGTGTGCTTGCTCCAGATGCTCGCGTGCCTTCTCTCGGTCTCCAACATCATGGTATATCTCACCCGCGTTGTGGTGTGCCTGGGCTTGCCAGATCTTACTGTCGAGGTGCTCCGCGATGGCGAGTGCACCGTCGCACGATTCCAGCGCCTCTTCGTAGTTGCCGAGGTTGCGTTCCGCGTCGCCAAGATTGATCATTGCGAAGAAGCGGCGGCGGACGAGCTCCGCGCGCGGGATCGTCTCGAGCAGCTCGAGTCGATCGAGGACCACGAGCGACTCGCGGAAGCGTGCCTGCGCACGCGGCCAATCACCTTCTGCGCCGACGACGAAGCCCCACTGTTCGAGCACGATGGCGAGGCTGAGATCATCGGCTTGGGCATTGGCGAGATCGTATGCTTGGCTCAGGTACTCTTGGGCGTCATTTCGTCGCAGCCGCGATCGAACGACACCCATGTTGCTCAGGTAGATCGCCTCACGGTCGTGCTGGCCAGCCTGTCGAGCGAGGTCGCGGGCCCGGCGATACCCATCGAAGGCCGCGTCGAAGTCACCGACGAGATTCTGAAGCATGTCCGCAAGCCTTCCCAACAGCGCGTGGACCGTCGCGAGGTCGTCGGCTTGCGAAGCCGCCTCGATCGCCGCCTCGAGCAACACGTGAAGGTCGGCATCGTATCCGCGGGCGGTCGTGTACGGTCCCTCGATCGCTAGGAGTCGCATGAAGCGTACGAGGTCCTGGGTTCGGCTGACCGATTGCGCGGACCGAGCCGCTTGAACGATGTTGCCGTACTCCAGGTCGAGTTCTGCCAGGGCATCCTTGTGGAGACCGTTCCTCGCCCGCTCGTTACATCTCTCGACCAAATGCAGGAAGAACTCGATGTGAGCAGACTGCGCCTCGAGCATTTGGGCCTCGTCCGCAGCGAGCTGCTCGCGGGAAAATTGCAGGAGGAGCGCGTGCCGACCATAGCGACCGCTCGCGGTCACCCGGAGCAACGCCTTGTCGACCAAACTAGCGAGCAGCGGCAACGTCGCTCCTGCGACCGCCGCCGCGCCCCGCCGGCTGAACCCGCCATGAAACACCGACAGACGAGCCACCGCGCGCTGTTCGACACTCGAGAGCAGGCGCCATGAATGCTCGAACGCCGCTCGAATGCTCCGATGCTGCTCTTCCGTATCGCGATTCGCCGACGTCAATACGTCCAGGCCCCCTTGAATCTCGTCGGCGATCTCCGAGAGCGGGAGGAGGCGAACCCAGACGGCGGCCAATTCCAGGCCCAGGGGCGAACCTTCGACGAGGCGGCATATCCTGAGAGCGTCCATTAAATTCTCCGGCGTGATGGAGAAGCTCAGGCGAGATCGCTTCGCGCGCTGGGAGAAGAGATTGAGGGCATCGAATAGCAATGCGTCGTCGACCGTGCGAACGGACGGTGGTGGAATCGGTAGTCCGTCGAGGTTGATGACCCACTCTGCCTCGAGGTTCAATCGCTCACGAGACGTCACCAGGAGCTTGAGATTCGGGCAGCCGGCGAGGAGGCTAACGGGCACCTCCGCGGCTACCATCAGGTGCTCGAAGGTGTCGAACACGATGAGCACGTGCTTCTGGCCGAGGAACTGGATGATCTGCGGCAATGAGGCATCACGCTCATCCATTCGCAGCGCTTCGGCGATGGCGCGCGGTACGAGAGATGGCGCCGAGAGTCCGGCGAGAGGGACCAGGTAGACACCATCGCTAAACTGGTTACCAGAAAGTTGATCGCGAGCTGCCTGATGTGCGAGACGAGACTTGCCGATACCTCCCATACCGTGCAGCGTTAACAATCGGCAGTCGGGTGCCGCGAGCAGGTTTGCCACTTCGAGCAGTTCGACGTCTCGACCAACGAACGATGTCCCACGAAGCGATAAGGTGCCCGGAGCGGGCAGGGCTTCGGCGGCGCCCCCCTGAGCAAAGCGTGCGCGCACCTCACTTGGAGTCGTGGTGAGCGTGAGGCCGAACGTCTCGGCCTCCCGGCGAACCTCCGTGGCACGTGGGCTGTCACCAACCACCATGAGCGCGTGCATCCGTTCGTACAGCTCCGGTTCAGGCTCGGGCGCGCCAGGCAGGAAGAATGCGGTCTCTGCACGCCGAGCAGCGCCGACGAAGTCTCCGACCGAGGCCTCGACCTCAGCGAGCCTCAGGTGCGCATGCCGCACACGCCCAGCAAGGACCTCGCGTGTCCCGTACACCCATTGCTCGAGTTCGGTTCCCAAGGCCACGTCGATGCCCTTGACGAACGGGCCTCCGTAGCCAGCCGCAGCGCGTTCGTGTTCCCCGGCGTCCAGCGACGCCACCAGGTCCACCGCATCGCAGTCGACACCCGCAATCACGCGTTCACCGTCGGCTTCGATCAGCTTTCCTGGCTCACGTCGCAGCAGCCCCAACGCTGTTGCAAGGCTGTCACGCGGGTCCTTCGTGTGCATGAAGAACAAGTCAGCAAGCTCGCGTTTGCTTACCGGGCCCTCGAGGCATACGTACGCGAGCAGCAGCAATGGCTTGCTGCGACCGAAGGTACTGTCCTGAAGTGCGAGGCCCCCGAGTGTCCTCAACCGCATGTGCGGCATTGTAGTACCTTCGGCAACGGGCGCGACGGGGGGTGGAAGGTGCGGGTCGTATGACCTAAGCCCGCTGCCGAGGCGTGTGCGACCTGTCGCCTCAGGCGCCGCAGGTCGATGCACGCGAGCCGGTACCGACCCGGACGAGGACTCGGGCGAAGGTCGCAGCGACCTCTGCGGACAGGTGGCCGAGCGTGAAGGATGCGGCATAATATATTGCATTGCGTAGCGCGATCTCGAGATGTTGCACAGTAGGTTAGAGGCCTCGCTCACGGCAACGTATTCACGCGTATCGCTTTAGGCAGGTGAGGTCACTTTCGGAGACATTGACCCGGTAGACGTCGAAGCGTGAGGAAGACAGTGCTTTGCGCAAGTCGGACACTTGATCATTACAGTACTTGACAGCGCATGTTGGGCGGTTAAACTCTTTCACTAGTCCTCGGGCTCTTCCTCTCTCAGTGCAAGTTGGTGATGAACCCCGGGGGTTTTTTGGCCCTGACGCCGCTACCTTGTCGTGTGCCATGTTAGTTTTCTTAGACAAGTAGTATCTGGTAACTCCACGTGTCTGGATGATGGAGAAATGTCGCCGTGGAACGGAAAGAGCATCTAGCGCGCCCTATTCATGAGTGTCGGGCTGCGTCCCGGCTTGTGCTTTTGCCCTCGGCGTTTTCGCGCGGTTCGGGGCCTGCTGGTTGTCTGATCGCGCGTTGATGGTGGGCCGGGGTCGTCGAGGCGCCGTCGGCCGGTTTGGCGGTGCGCTGGCGGCCCGCTGATGGCCTGGCGTTCCGCTCGAGACCTCTGGATGGGTCGGCTGTCATACGGTCGTTGTTATGGTCGCGCTGGCGTTACACGGTGGTTTGCAGACGCGTGGCGACGGTGTATCCACTCGTAGCGCCTTGGTGCGTCCTGAGGGAGGTGCAGGATGACGTTTCGCTTGGACCGCGCGAACCTGGGTGAACCCACGTCCAATTGCATTGTGCGGCACGAGAGCGTTGCGAAATGCGGCTCAAAGCCATTGCAACCTGCGGCCTGCAGGAGTTACATTCTGCGGTATGTGCAATCCGGACAATGGTCCGTTCGCCGATTCTCACGTCACCCCGAGGCCGGCGGCGTACCGGCCCCGTGTCGTCGACCAGGAGCTCGTCGACCGCCTGCGGAGCCGGGGCGCCGTCGTCATCGAGGGCCCGAAGGCGTGCGGAAAGACCGCCACCGCCATGCAACGAGCCGCCAGTGTCGTCCGCTTGGATGTCGATGCGGGGGCGCGGCGAGCTGTCGAGATCGACCCGGAGTTGGTTCTGGACGGGCCCACCCCGCGCCTGCTCGACGAGTGGCAGACCGCGCCCGTCCTCTGGAACCACGTGCGACGCGCCGTCGACGACCGAGCGCTTCCTGGCCAGTTCATCCTGACGGGATCTGCTATCCCCGCGGACGACATCACCCGGCATACCGGCGCAGGCCGTTTGACGCGATTGCGCATGCGAACGATGAGCAGCTTCGAGACCGGCCATGCCACGGGCCTCGTTTCCCTCCAGGCGCTCATTGGAGGTCAGGCGGCGCGGAGCCCGGAGACGGCCGTGACCGTGTCCGACATCGCCGTGCGCGTGGCCGTCGGTGGCTGGCCAGCCAACCTGGCGCTACCCGAGCGAGACGCCGTCCGCGCGGCCAACGACTACCTGCAGGAGGTTCACCGCAGCGAGATCCATCGTCTCGACGACGGACGCCGCGATCCCCGCCGAGTTGCGGCCCTCGTGCGCGCGGTCGCCCGACATGTGGCCGCGCCAGCACCCACAGCCGCGCTCGCCCGCGACGCCGGCGGCACCGAGCGACACCTCGACCGCGACACGGCGGCGCGCTACCTGGACGCACTCGATCGCCTGATGATCACCGAAGACCAGCCCGCGTGGACGCCGCACTTGAGGTCGCGGTCACGCACCCGAACCGCACCGAAGCGTCACTTCGTCGACCCATCCCTGGCGGCCGCCGCCCTTGGTGCGACGCCCCAACGCCTGCTCCGCGATGTCGAGACCCTGGGCCTACTCTTCGAGTCACTGGTGGTTCGCGATCTGCGCGTCTACGCTCAGTCGTTCGGGGCCACGGTGTTGCACTACCGTGACAACACCGGCCTCGAGGTCGACGCCATCGTCGAAACGCCGGACGGCGCATGGGCCGCGTTCGAGATCAAGCTTGGCCAGACCCGTATCGACGACGCTGCCGCCACGTTACTCAAGTTCGCGGAGCGCGTCGACGACCGACGTACTGGCCCGCTGGCGCGCCTCGGGGTGATCACCGCCACCGGCTACGCCTACGACCGGCCAGACGGCGTCGCCGTCGTGCCGATCGGCACGCTGGGACCTTGAGCCTGGGCTTTAGGATTCATACAGAGAAGATTGAGGTACAGATGGCCGACTTCGGACCCCTCGGCGCCAGTACCGCGAGGCGCTGACATCGTCCGGCGCGACCTCACCCTCGATCCACACTTCGGCCGACGGGCCGTGACCGACGGTTCCGTCGGTGTGGACGATGGACCAGCCAGGCTGTCCGGCACCATCGCCAACGAGATGCAGCGCCAGGATGTGTTCCCACGGAACCACGTCGTACGCGTCGCGATCACCCATGAGGACGCCGCTGCGCCGCGGCGCCACCGACAGTTCCGGCACGTGCGGGAACCGCACGCCGCCGCCGGGTAGCGCGTCTGCGGGGCGGTAGGTAACGACGGCAGCGCACACGGTGACGACGTGACCATCGTTCGTCGTCATCGCTCCAGCATGCGGACCCGCGAGCAACCACGACTCGCGACCACTCACGCACGCGCCTAACTCAAGGGAACCCAAACTCGACGGAACCCAAACGATGTCACCGAGCCGTCGGGTCGGAGCGTGCCACGGCGGCCGGGGCACGGGGGGCGACGGACCGGTCAGGCCTCGTACGCCACGGCCACGCCGAGTTCGGCGGCCACCGCCGCCAGCCGCCGGTCGAGGCTCCAGATGCGGGTCCCGGCAAGCAACGTCGAGGCGAGCAGCTGGACGTCGACCCAGCCGATGCCGCGGCCCATGAGCGACCGGCGCTCGATCAGCGTCAGCACCTCGTGGTCGGTCGCGATCGGCGTCATCGGGAGCGCGCGCAGGAGCCCCAACACGACGGCGCGATCCGCCAGGCGACGGCACGCCAACTCGCCGATCACCCACGGATGCATCCACACCTCCGCACGCTCCAGGTCGGCCGCGAGGCGGGCGTCGCCCTCACGCAGGTGACGGACCCACACCGAGGTGTCGACCAGGATCACGCCTCGTCGTCGCGCCTGCGCGGCACGGGCGCGAGGTCCAGTTGGGACCCGCCGAGGTGGGCGAGGCGACGCGCGCTCTCCCGCTCTATCAGCGCTCGGAGCCCGGCGTGGATCAGCGCCGTCCGCTCGGCCATGCCCGTCAGGCGCGCGGCCTCGCCGAGCAGGTCGGTGTCTAGGTTCACCGTGGTGCGCAAGGCTAACCTCCGATGCATCATTCTATGCACCATATGATGTCGCTTCAAGTGCCGCGAGCATGAAAGCGCCCCTCGGGAGACCGGGAGGCGCGACGTGTGGCTAAAGTTTGACGACGTGACATCGGGACGGCTTCGCCGTCACGTCGAGATTCGACGGAAATCCTCGGCACGAGATCGAGCGGGTCTCGACGACGCAAGCGGCGAGGATGGACATGAAGGTCGAGGGTTCCTCGACGCACGGCGCCGACGGGCCGCGCGAGCGATGACGCGTGTTGCGACGTGCAGGCCCCCGCGGCGATCGATCAGTCAGTCCATACCGGCGAGTTGCTCATCGAGGATCGCGTTCGCTTCCTCGTTCGCCGCGGTGAGCGTGGCGCGCACGTCGGCGCCGTCGAGGATGGCGGCCATCTCTCCGGCGATGAGGCTGCGGACGAAGTCGTAGCCCGGGACGGGCGGCTCGGACCTGGCGAAGCGCAGCAGCGAGAAGGCCCGCTCGTAGGCGGGGTCTGCCTCGAAGTAGTCGGCCATGCCGTCGGCGACGCTCTCCCGGACCGGGAAGTAGTTCGCCGCCCGCGCCCAGCGGTTCTGTACCTCCGGGCTGGTGTAGTACTGCAAGAAGATCCACGTTGCGACCTCTTGCTCGGCCGACGCGCCAGCGGGCATGCTCACCGATGCGCCGTAGATGTTCATGACCGGCTCGGCCGTGGTGTGGGGAAGGGCGTCGACGCTCCAGTCGAAGGTGGCGCCCGCCTCGACCGCCTCGCGGTAGAAGGGGAAGCCCGAGCTCGAGCCGATGGTGAAGAGGGTCCGGCCCTGGCCGAAGTTCGTCTGATCGCCGAAGCGCTCGGTCACGATGTCGATGCAGCCACGGTCTTGAAGGTCCTGGAGGAACGTCATGGCGGCGATCGCGCCATCGTCATCCAGGGTGTACCGGCCGGTTTCGGCGTCGAAGATGTCGCCGCCAAAAGCGAAGGTCCAGGAGGCGAAGCGGCTGGCGTCGAGCGATACCTCGTAGCCCAGGCTGCGGCCGCCGCCGGTGGCGCCCGCGAAGGGACGCTCGAGCGCAGCGCAGGCCGCCTCGGCGAATGCCTCGGGGGACTCGGGTGGGCCATCGAAGCCGAGCTCCTCGAGCCAATCGCTGTTGTAGTACATGACTTCCATCGAGCGGTTCGGTGGGAAGCCGAGGAGTGCGCCCCCGAAGGTCGGGTTGACGTCCGACTGGATGAAGCCCTCGAAGAAGTCGCTCCGGTCTGCCTCGTCGAGGCCCCAGCGGGCCGAGCGCACGAGCGGCCAGAGGTCGATGAGGCCGTCGACGATCTGATACGTCGCGGCCTGGTTCTGGTACGCGACCACCAGGTTCGGGACATCGGCGGTGCCGAGCAGGACCAGCATTTTGTTGAAGATGTCTTCGTAATTGCCCTGGTTCTCCTCGATCAGGGTGATGCCGTACGAGTTGCCGGCGTTGAAGTCCTGGACGATCTCGCGCAGCATCTCCTGGCGGATGCCGGTGTGCTGGTGCCAGAACGTGACCGTCTGACCACTGGGGTCGACGTTCTCGTAGTCTCGCTGCGCGGTGACTGTGCCGGCGAGCAGGAGGGTGACGATGGCGAGGCGAAGGGCCAATCTCTGCATGGTGAGCTCCTTCGGGTAAGCGTGCCGCGACGGTCGACGTCGAGCACCCGCGTCGCCACGAGCGTGTCGCACCAACGTCATCGCGGCGTCACGACCTCAGCCCTTCAGGCCGGTCGTCGCGATCCCCTCCGTGAACTGCTTCTGCGTAAAGAAGTAGAGCAGCAACACTGGCACGATCGTGATCACCGAGCCAGCCATGAGCAGGTGGGTCCGCGGTCCGGCCTCGTCGACGAAGTTGGCCAGCCCGACCGCCAGCGGGCGCCAGGTCGGGTTCGTGGTGACGAGCAGCGGCCACAGGAACTCGTTCCAGGCATTCACGAAGGTGAGCAGCGTTGCCGTGACGAGCACGGGCTTGCTCGTCGGCAACACGATCGTCACGAGGAAGCGGAGGTGGCCCGCGCCGTCCATGCGAGCGGCGTCCCAGAGCTCGCCAGGGATCTGGGCGAAGAACTGTCGGAAGAGGAAGATGATGAACGCCGTCGAGATGAAGGGAATCGTCAAGGCCGGCAGCGTGTTGAGCCACGACCCCCAGGGGATCACGTCGCCTCGGACGAGCAAGAAGCTTGGGATGAACGTGACCGTCCCGGGAATCATGAGCGTCGCGAGCAGTAGCGCGAAGAGTGTGTCGCGGCCGGGGAAGCGGATGCGTGCGAAGGCGTAGCCAGCGAGTGTGCACGTCACCAGTACGCCGGTGATCGTCGTCGAAGTGATGATCACGCTGTTCCGGAGGTAGCGTCCGAACTCCGCGTCCTGCCACGCCTGCACGTAGTTCGACCACTGCGGCGTGGCGGGCCAGGGCGTGCGCGTGAGGGTCTCGCCGAGCGTCATGAGCGATTGCGTCAGCATCACCGCGAAGGGCGACAGCGACACCACCGCGCCCACCAGCAGCGCGACGTGGACGACGACGTGCGTAGCGCGTGACGGCGAGGTGCTCGTCGTCGAGCGATTCGCCCGGCGCGACTGGGGAGCGTCAGCCACGGAGCGCCCGCCTCCCGAAGAGCCGGTTCTGCAACAGCGTGAGGGCGAGGATGATGGCGAAGAGCACCACCGACTGCGCCGCGGCCAGCCCGAAGTCGCTGCGGCGGTAGAAGGTGTCGAAGATGACGAGCGCGGCCGTGTCGACCGCTCCCCGCACCGCCGCCTCGCGCATCACGTAGAGCTGGGTGAAGGCCTGGAAGGTGCCGATGAAGCCGAGCACCGTGAGGTAGAAGGTGATCGGCGCCAGGAGCGGCACCGTGATGTGGAAGAAGCGTGCCGGTCCGTTCGCCCCGTCGATGGCCGCGGCCTCGTAGAGCTCCTTCGGGATGCCACCGAGGCCGGCCAGGAAGATGACGGCGTTGTACCCCGTGTAGGTCCAGATCCCGAAGAGGATGATCGTCAGGAGCGCGAGGCTCGGGCCTCCCGCGAGGAACGCAGGGAGCTCCATTCCCGCGCGTGTGAACAGGTCGCCGAAGAGGAGTTGCCCGACCGGACGCGTCTCGAAGAGCCAGCGTTGCGCATCGATGCCGAACCACGAGAGCACCGTGTTCACCAGTCGCTCCTCGCGCGGGCTGAAGATGCTTCGGAAGACCGCCGCGCCCGCGACGACGGGCGTCACGTAGGGAAGAAAGAAGAGCATGCGGTAGATCTGTCGCCCCGCGATCGGCTGGAACAGGAGACTCGCGAGTACCAGGGCCAACGTTATCTGGACCGGCACGCTGATGAAGCCGTAGTAGAAGGTGCGCACGAGCCCCATGAGGAAGCGGGTGTCGCCGGTGAGCGCCATGGTCTGCCAGCCGAGCGCGAGCGCGATGCCAGCGAAGAGCAGCGTTACGGCCGCCGCAAGCCGCATCACACGTCGCCACGGCGAGCGGCTCGCGAGATCGGTCCACAGCCAGTGTGCGACGCCGATGAGCGCTATGCCGAGCAGGGCGACGCCGAATGCGCCGATGTCGCCTAGCGTGCGTTCGTAATGCTCGAGCCCCACGAATCCGCTGCGGCGGATTCGCCAGCGGTGGAGGCTCATGTAGATCGCGTAGAGGATGGGGAAGAGACCGAAGACACCGATCACGAGCGTCGCCGGCAGGACGAACAAGTAGCCCGTCAGCCACTCGCCTCGCACGCGCCCGACGCTGAGCCTCGATGGGCGGCGGGGCGCATCACGAGTTGCCATGAGCCTCCATTCTCGTGCACGGGGGTCATGGGCGTATCAAGGCGATAGC
>JACDHU010000026.1:231-11315 GCA_013820865.1 Chloroflexota bacterium | reverse complement strand
GCCAAGCCCGGTGCCGACGCCGGGTGGCTTGGTGGTGAAGAACGGCTCGAACAGCTTCGCGCGCACGTCGTCCGGAACGCCCGGACCGGTGTCGCAGATCGACACGCGCACCCCATCGGCGTCCGGATCAGCCTCGGCGCGGATGGTGAGCGTGCCACGCCCATCCATGGCGTCAGTGGCGTTGTCGATCAGGTTCGTCCAGACCTGGTTCAGCTCTGACCCGAACGCCTCGATCTCGGGTAGATCGGCCTCAAGCTCCCATACAACGTTCACGCCTTCTCGAAGCCGATGACGGAGGATGACGAGCGTCTGCTCCAGGCCGATGCGGACATCCACCCGTTGAACCGGTGCCTGGTCCAGGTACGCGTAGCCCTTCACCGCACCCACGATCTCGCTGATCCGCCCGCCCGCCATCCGAAGCTCGCCGAGCAGCTCGCGAACCGATGCATCGGCGGCCAGCCAGGCAACTGTCTCCGCCGGCATCCCGCGAAGCGCGGGAGCGGTCCACCCGGCGTCGACGAGTGACGCGGCGGTGGCGGCCTCCACCAGTGCTGACAATTCCTCGATTGCGTCGGCCCGCTCCAGCGAGCGCAGCGAACGCGCCTCGGGCGCTGGAGGCAGCTGCGGCGGCCGGGCGAGCGCATCACGACGCTCCAGCGCTTCCTCCAGGCTGGCCACCGAACGGCGCATCGCGGCGGCTGGATTATTGAGCTCGTGGGCCAGGCCTGCGGCCAGCGTGCCCAGGCCAGCCAGCTTTTCGCTCTCGCGCAACGCCGACTCCATGCCGCGCAGCCGCACCACCACGGTGCGAATGATGGCGACCGCCGTGTCGGGACCTGCCGCCAGCAGCTCGCGGATCGCCTCGGTCGGAATCTTCAGGACTTCCGCCTCAGTCACGGCACGGACCGATGCCAGGCGCCGGCCGCCCTCGAGCGCAGCGATTTCGCCCTGGAGCGAACCGGGACCCACGCGCGCCAGCGGAATCTCGGAGCGCCCGGAACGCTTGGTCACCTCGAGTTCACCGTCGAGGACAACGAACATCGCATCGGCCTGGTCACCTTCGCGGATGAGCATGTCCCCCGCCGCCAGGTCCCCGATCTCGCCACGCTCGGCCAGGGCTCGCAGCGAGGCATCGTCGAGCCCGCCGAACAGCGGCGTCTCGCGCAGCCGCTCGACCACCGAGCGCGGGTCGAGGTGGACGTGCTCGTCGGTCACAGGTCGGCGAGGTGCTGGTGGACGAACTGCACGGCCATCGAACCCTCCCCGACGGCACTCGCGATCCGCTTGATGGACCGATGCCGAACGTCGCCGGCAGCGAACACCCCCGGCATGCTCGATTCGAGCAGGTACGGATCGCGATCGAGATTCCAGCCATGATCGGCGGCGACATCGGCTCCGGTGAGGATGAATCCCCGATCGTCCCGGGCGACAGCGCCTTCGAGCCATGCAGTTCGCGGCTGCTGGCCGATGAACACGAAGACGGCGGCGATCTCCAGCTCAAGTTGACCATTGGGGGTCATGAAGGTGGCTCGTTCAAGGTGGTCGTCCCCCGCAAATTCCAGCGTCTCGCACAGTGGATGGACATCGACGTTGTCAAGCGCGGCGATCTGGTCGACGAGGTAGGCGCTCATCGTGGCGCCGAGCCCCTCGTTACGGACCATGAGGTGGACGCGCGCCGCATAGCGGGCGAGGTGCACGGTTGCCTGGCCGGCCGAATTTCCGCCGCCGATGACACCGACCACGGCGTCGCGGTACAGGAGCGCCTCGGTCGTCGCTGCGCCGTAATACACGCCCCGTCCGGCAAGCTCCGTCGCACCCGCCACCTCGAGCTGCCTGTACGCCACGCCGGTCGACACCACCACGGCCTGGCATGACAGCTCGCTGCCGTCGGCGAGCACGATGGTGCGGTACGGATCGCTGCGCCGAATGGTGGCCGCCTCCTGCGACGAGAGGATTTCGGCACCCAGCCGGCGAGCCTGGATCAGTGCTCGGCGCGCGAGATCACTGCCGCTGAGCCCGGACGGGAAGCCGAGATAGTTCTCGATGCGGCTGGTGGTGCCGGCCTGGCCGCCGGGCGCCTCGCGCTCGACGAGCAGGGTCTTGAGTCCCTCGCTGGCGCCATACACCGCGGCGGCCATCCCGGCCGGACCGGCTCCGACGATGACAAGGTCATAGAACGGCAATGACGGCCGCGTCGACAGGCCGATCGCCTCCGCCAGCTCGCGAGTGGCCGGATTACGGAGGGCGCGGCCGTCCGGCAGCAACACGACCGCGTCGGCTGGGCCGGGCGGATCGTCCAGCGCATCGGCCAGGCGACGGCCCTCGGTATCGGTCCCCGGGTCGATCCAGGCGTAGGGCACCTGGTTGCGGGTGAGGAAGTCGCGAATGGCGTGGCCATCCGGAGTCCATCGGCCGCTCAGCAACCGCAAGCCGCTGAAGGCCGGCCGGAACGCGGCCATCCAGTCGGCCAGCACGTCGTCCAACGCGGGATAGAGCCGCTCTTCGGGCGGATCCCATGGCTTGAGCAGATATTGGTCGACCCCGATCTCGTTGATGGCGGCGATTGCCGCCTCGGTATCGGCATACGCCGTAAGAAGGACGCGCTTGGCCTCGGGCTGGAGCGCCAGGGCCTCGCGCAGGAACTCGATGCCGGACATGACCGGCATGCGCTGGTCGACCACGAACAGGGCAATCGGATCACCGCGGCGCGTGAGCTCACGGCTGACCTCGAGCGCATCGGCACCGGAACCGGCAGCAAGCACACGGTAGTCATCGGCGTAGCGCGCACGCAGGTCGCGCTCGATCGCGCGAAGAACCGGTGCATCGTCATCAACGGCGAGAATCGCCGGCTTGGCGGCCATGCCTGCGAGTGTAGTCGCCGGTGCGCTACCCTCCGCGCATGCTCTGGCCCATCGTCGTGATCCTGCTCCTGCTCTGGCTGCTCGGATTCCTGTTCCAGGTGTTCGGCGCGCTCATTCACGTGCTCCTGGTGGTCGTGCTGATCGTCGTCATCTTTCGGCTCGTCACCACCCGCCGCGCCACCTAGCTGCTTCGCGGATGCTCCTTACCGGGACCGGCCGCCTGGCGCCCGAAGGTCCTACACCGTGGGCGCTCCTGGTCCGCGATGGCCTGATCGCCTGGATCGGGTCGTTGTCAGAGGCCCCCAGTGACGAGCGGATCGACCTGGGCTCGGCACTGGTGACACCCGGCCTCATCGACAGCCATACGCATCCGGTGTTCGACGGTGATCGGTCGGAAGGGGTCGCGGCTCGTCTTGCCGGCGCGCCCTACACCGACGGCGGCATCCTTCGCAGTGTTCGGGCCACGCGGGCGGCCGACGACGCAACCCTCGAGCGCCTCGTGGAGACGCGTCTGCGCTCGGCTCTGTCGGCCGGAACGACCACGGTCGAGTGCAAGTCGGGCTACGGACTGTCGCTCGCCGAGGAGCTGCGTCACCTGCGCATCATCGGCCGCGTGGCGGAGCGGATGCCGCTGCGCGTGATCCGAACCTTCCTCGGCGCACACGCCGTACCCTCCGACTTCAAAGCCGCCGAGTACGCAGCGCACGTCGCGGACGAGATGATCCCGGCGGTGGCGGCCGAGGGCGCCGCGGAATTCGTGGACGTGTTCGCGGACGTGGGCTTCTTCGACCTTGCCGCGACCGAGCGCATCGGACGAGCGGCGCTCGACGCCGGCCTCGGCTTGCGACTGCACGCCGAGCAACTCGCTCGCACCGGCGCCGCCGAGCTCGGCGTGCGCCTGGGCGCCGCATCGGTGGATCACCTCGAGCAGCTGGATGCCTCGGGTGTCGCGATCCTTGGTGGCTCAACGACAGTGGCCACGCTGCTGCCGGCACCGGCGCTCATCCTGCGCGACCGCATGCCGCCGGCGCGCGCGTTGCTCGAGGCTGGCGCCTCGGTCGCCCTGGCCAGCGACGCGAATGCGGGCACGTACGGCGCGTTCGGCAGCATGCCGCTCGTGATCGGCCTGGGCGCGACCCTGCTCGGGATGACCGTCGTCGAGGCGCTGACCGCCGCAACCGCGGGCGGCGCCGCCGCGCTCCAGCGTCCGGAGCTCGGGTCGCTTCGGCCCGGCATGGCCGCTGACCTCGTAGCCTGGGACGCCGAGCACGAGGGCGCCTTCGCATTGCACCTGGGAGCGGTGCGGCCGCATCGGATCTGGATCGCGGGCGGGGAGATCGCTCTATGATCGGGGGCATGGACAAGTTCGATCTCGTCGTCATCGGCGCCGGCACCGCTGGTGAGGCAGCAACCCATTACGCGCGGGCACAAGGAGCATCGGTCGCCATCATCGACCGCGACCTGTTCGGCGGCTCGTGCCCGTTTTGGGCCTGCATGCCGTCCAAGGCCCTCCTGCACGCCGCGTCAGTGCACCATGCGGGCGGCGACTATCCGTGGTCGAAGGCGTCGGACTTCCGCGATTACATGATCAACCGCGAAGGGACCGATGCACCCGACGACGCTGGCCACGTCGCTTCTCTCGAAGAGGCCGGCGCGACCGTCATCCGCGGCTCGGCCGCCCTTGTTGGGCCGGGGCAGGTTCGGGTTGGCGACCGACTGCTCGCCGCCGATGCGGTCGTGCTGGCGGTCGGGTCGGTCAGCCGTGTCCCGCATGACCTGCCCGGGCTGGCCGAAGCGCAACCATGGACGAACGTCCAGGGTACCGGCACCCGCGAGCTTCCGCGGTCGCTGGTCATCCTTGGAGCGGGTCCGACCGGCGTGGAACTGTCCCAGGTCTACGCGCGCTACGGCGTCCCGGTGACGCTCGTCCATCCCCATGATCGCGTCCACGACCGCGAACATCTGCGCTCATCCGAATTCCTGGCCGCCGGCCTCGAGCGCGACGGGGTGCGCCTGCGTCTGGGAGCGCGTGCGACCGCGGTACGAGCGGCGCCGCGCGGTGGGCCGCACGTCGTGGAACTGGACTCGGGCGACTCGGTCGAAGGGCACGAGATCCTGCTCGCCATCGGCCGCGAACTCCCACTGGACGGCCTCGGTCTCGAGACAATCGGGGTGAAGCCGAACCGCGGACGCCTCGAGCCGGATGATCGGTTGCAGATCGCCGAAGGGGTCTACGTCGCCGGCGACGCTGCCGGACCCGAGATGCACACCCACCTCGGGCACTACGCCGGCGAGGCAGTTGTGCGCATTGCTCTCGGCGACAAGGACTATCGGCCCATGTTGGACGCCATTCCTCGCGCCACCTACACCGATCCGGAGACGGCATCGGTCGGGCTGCTCATGGAGCAGGCGAAGGAGCGCGGCATCGACGCGGGCGAGTACACGGAGGAGATCGGTAGCTCGGCCAAGGGCTACACCGCGGAGGTCGAAGGCCACGTCACCATCGTCGTCGACCGATCCGAACGCGTGCTGGTCGGTGCCTTCATGGCCGGCCCGGCCGTCAGCGAAGCCATCCACGAGTGCGTCCTGGCCATTCGAGCCCGCGTCCCGCTCGCCACCCTGGCCGATACGATCCACGCCTTCCCCACCGTCGCCCGCGTTCTGGGCACAGCCTTCATCGCGGCCTCACGAGAGCTCGGCGAGTAGGAGCTCGAGATGAGTGACGTGATCGGTGAGACGACGGACCTCCTGCGTCGCACGCCGCAGCTGTTGCGCGCGCTGCTCATCGGTCTGCCGGACTCATGGACCGATACGACGGACGTCCCCGACGGATGGCGGCCGCACGACGTGGTCGGCCACCTCATCACCGGCGAGCTGACCGATTGGATCGAGCGCACGCAGCGCATCCTCGACCATGGCACCGCCGTGCCCTTCGACAAGTTCGACCGATTCGCGCACGCCGACCGCGACGCCGATGCCACCCTAGACCAGCTCGTCGAGCACTTCGCCAGCCTTCGTGACGAGAATCTGGCGCGGCTCGAGGCGCTGGTGACGGAACCGGACCTGGATCGGCGAGGCACGCATCCCTCACTCGGCGAGGTGACGCTGCGCGAACTCCTGAGCACGTGGGCGGTCCATGACCTCGATCACGTCTCGCAGATCTTCGCCGGCCTTGCCGGGTCGCATGACGCCGAGGTCGGGCCATGGAAGGCATACCTCGGCATCCTGCTTCGTCGCGACGACCCGGCCGCCATCGCCGGCTGAGCGCTATGCCTCGTGCGAGTCGGCATGTCCATGCTCGTGGCCCTGACGCGAGTCCGCGATCTTGCGGGCCACGGACGCGAAGGCTGCCTGTATGACCTCCGTCAACGCCGGGTGGATGTAGATCGACTGCGCGATCACGTCGACCGGCAGCCGGAAGCGCATGAGATTGACCGCTTCCTGCACCAGGACCGATGCGTCATGGCCGATGACATGGCATCCCAGGATCTCGCCCGACGACGGATCGGCGAGGACTTTCACGAACCCGTCGTGATCCTCGATCGACTCGCCGTACGCGGTGGCGTCATAGCGATGGGTTGACGTCGCGTACGGGATCCCCTGCTCCTCCGCATGTTGTTCGGTCATGCCGACGCTGCCGATCTGCGGTGAGCCGAAGATCGCGGCAGGCATGGCGTGGTAGTCGACCGCAGCCATCTCGTCGGGATCGAGGATGTTGTTGGCGACGTGCGCCGCCTCGAGATTCGCGTTGTGCTTCAGCTGCCAGCGTCCCACGATGTCGCCCAGCGCCCACACTCCGTCGACATTCGTCCGCATGTACTCGTCCGTCGTGACGAAGCCGCGTTCGTTGGTCTCGACGCCGGTCGCGGCGACATCCAATCGATCCGCATTCGACGTGCGTCCGGCCGCAACCAGCAGGACGTCGCACTCGATGGAACCCGGACCGACCTCAAGCGACAGGGTCTCGCCGTTGCGTTCGACGCGCCGCACCTCCGATGAGAGCCGCAGGTCGAAGCGCCGCGCGTAGGCCTCGGTCATGCGCCGCGAGACGTCGCGATCCTCGTCGCGCACCATGGCCGGGCCACGCGTGATGATCGTGACCTCGCTGCCGATGCTGCCGAACACGTGGCCAAGCTCGGCACCGACGAAACCACCGCCCAGGATGGCGAGGCGCCGCGGAAGCTCCGGGATCCGCATGACCGTATCCGTCGTCTCGTAGCCCGCCTCGGCCAGCCCGGGGATCTCCGGGATCGACGGCCGTGTGCCCGCGGCAATGACGATCGTCTCGGCCGTCAAGTGCGCATCGCCCACCGCGACCCGCTTGTGACCAATGAAGCGAGCGCTGTCCTCGAAGACCGTGATGTTCTCGGCGCGCCGGTTCCCCTCGAGGATGTTCGCGGCACTGCGGTCGATCTCGCGAAACGTCCGCTCGACGATGAACGGCCAGTCAATCCGATCGATGCTGGCGTGCACGCCGAAGCGCTCTGCCGTGGCGATCGTGCGGGCAACGTCGGCAACGTGAACGAGCATCTTCGATGGGATGCAGCCCCGATTCAGGCAGGTGCCGCCGAACGGCCCATCCTCGATCACGGCCACTCGTAGGCCACGTCCGGCTGCGGCCGCCGATACCTCGAGTCCGGAGCCCGTGCCGATGACGATGAGATCGAACTGCTGATCCTGCATGCTTCTCAGGATACCGGCGCGCCGACGTCATCGTGTCGTCATCGAGAGGTCGCACAATCCACGCATGCACCGCGCCATGACGCTCCTCGCACTCGCGACCCTGGTGATGGCCGCGTGCACGACGGCCGACCTCCCGGCATCAGGCAGCGCCGATCCTGCTGCCACTCCAGGCGTCGAGCCCTGGCCGTCCGCACCCGAAACCGATGACCGGCCACTGGATCAAGCGGTGGCCGAGAGCGTCGAGCAACTGGTGACGACGTTGGCAATGAGATCGGTCGACGCCGACGCGCTGGACGTAGTCGCCGCATCGGGCGATGCACGGCTGGCATGGGTCGTATCGGACATGCTGCGCTTCGTCGCGGACGCCCGGACCGAGGAGGCGCTGGTCGACGCCTTCACCGACCTCACCGGGATCGATCCGCGCAGCGATGACCGTTTCGGAAGCTTCCCATGGATCGCTGCAACGAACCTGCTCCTCGCCTGGGACCTGCCGGCGCCGCCGGACTACCGAGCGACGAAAGCCAAGCTGTTCGTCGCCTTCGAGCCGGGCTGGGAGCCGTTCTTCGCCGATGTCGACTCGCGCATCGACTGGCGGTTCGTCTCGTGGGGCGGCGTCTTCATCGACGACAGCACCAGTGGCGGCGGGCGACCATGCAGCCGTGGCTGCATCCCGGCCCTCGACGATCCAGCTCTTACCGCCGCGGCGCAGGGCAATTGGTACGCGGACGACCGGACGGTGTTCGGGATCGTCGTCAACGACGAGGCCGTCGCCTTCCCGAAGCACCAGATGGAGGTGCACGAGATGGTCAACATCACCATTGGCGGCCGGCGCATCGGCATGCCGTACTGCACGCTGTGCGGCGCGGCCCAGGCGTACCTGACCGATGCCGTACTCGACGGGGTTGAGACGCCAGTCCTGCGCACGTCAGGGCTGCTCTCGCGATCGAACAAGGTGATGTACGACCTCGTGACCCAATCGGTCTTCAACACATTCACCGGTCGCGCGCTGTCGGGCCCGCTTGAGGACATCGGCCTCGTGCTCGAGCAGGCAACCGTCGTGGTCAGCACGTGGGGCGAGTGGAAGGAAGCGCATCCGGACACGCGGATCGTGGCCGAGGACGGAGGAATCGGCCGCAGCTACCCGGACGACCCGCTCGACGGACGGGACGACTTCGGACCCATCTTCCCGATCGGCCAGCCCGACTCACGGCTTCCGGCGCAGGCAGCGGTGGTCGGCGTGATCGGGCCGGACGGGCGGCCGATGGCGTTCGCGGCCGAGCAGGCGGCCGACGAGCTGGCCGCAGGACGCGCGGTCATGCTCAACGGGGTCACGCTGATGACCGATGGTGGTGGCCTGCGCGCGTGGGGTGCGGATGGAGCCGAGATCGCATCCCACGAGGCCTTCTGGTTCGCCTGGAGCCAATTCCACCCCGAGACTGCGCTCTGGACGCCGCTCGGCCAGTAGGCCACCCGCCGCAGACGTAGCATGCGAGCGTGAACGCGGATGTCCTGATCCTGGCGGCGCTCTTCTTCGCTGCGGCGCTCCTGTACTCGAGCGTGGGACATGCTGGCGCGTCCGCGTACCTTGCCGCCATGGCGCTCGTGGGCGTGGCGGCAACCACCATGCGGCCCACCGCTTTGGTCCTCAACCTGTTCGTGGCGAGCATCGTGGTCGTGCGCTTCTCGCGCGCCGGACATCTGCCATGGCGCAGCCTCGCGCCGCTGGCGGCGGGCTCGATCCCGATGGCCTTCATCGGCGGCAGCATCGCGCTGCCGGACGGCGTCTATCGGCCGCTCGTTGCGGTGGTGCTGCTGGCGGGCGCATGGCGGCTGGCGACGGCAACGGCCGGCGCAGAGGACGCCACCCATCGAGGTGTTCCACTGCTGTCAGGCCTCGCGGCCGGCGCCGCGATCGGTCTGCTGGCCGGACTGACCGGGACTGGCGGCGGCATCTTTCTGACCCCGCTCCTCGTCCTTGCCGCGTGGTCCGGGACGCGCGACGCCGCGGGGCTCTCGGGTGCCTTCATTCTCGTCAACTCGATCGCCGGGCTGGCCGGACTGATCACGGCTGGCGTAAGCCTGCCGCCCGCCCTTCCGCTGTGGGTGGTCGCTGTCGTCGCCGGCGGGCTCATCGGCTCATGGATCGGCGCGGCACGGTTCAGCATCCTCAACCTGCGACGGGCGCTGGCCCTGGTCCTGGTCCTGGCCGCCGCGAAGCTGGTCTTTCTGCCCTGAACGCGGAGTAGCATGAGGCCGATGACGGCCACGCAACATCCTTCGGTCCATGGCAGCGACCTCGTCCGCCTGGTTGGCGCCGAGACGCAGGTGCCGCTCGTCAGCGGCGAGATGCGGCGCTACGTCAACCTCGACTACGCCGCCTCCGCGCCGGCGCTCCACGCCGTGCACGACGCCGTCGAAGAGCTGCTCGGCTGGTATTCGAGCGTGCATCGAGGCGCGGGATTCAAGTCGCGCGCCTCGACCGCCGCTTACGAGGGCGCGCGCGAGTCGATCCGCCGCTTCGTCAAGGCACGCGACGACGACGCGGTGATCATCACCCGCAACACCACCGATTCCATCAACCTGTTGGCCGGCACCCTGCCGGAAGGAACCCACGTCGTGTGCTTCGCCGGCGAGCACCACGCCAACCTGCTTCCGTGGAAGCGCATCGGGGTCCGATACCTGCCAGTGCCGGAGACGCCGCAGGAGCTGCTCGCAACGCTGGAGAGCACGCTCAGGGACCTGCCGCAGTGCGGAGACCCTCACCTCGTGGCCGTCACGGGAGCCAGCAACGTGACAGGCGAGATATGGCCCGTCGCCGACATCGCGCGGGTTGCGCACGACAATGGCGCTCGGCTGCTGGTTGACGCCGCGCAGCTGGCGCCACACGCACCCATCGACATGGCGCGCGACGGGATCGATTACCTCGCCCTTTCGGGTCACAAGCTGTATGCGCCGTATGGTGCCGGAGCGCTCATCGGCGAGCGCGACTGGCTGTCGGCCGGCGACCCGTTCCTGCGCGGTGGCGGCGCAGTGAAGCTCGTAACCGTCGACGAGACCCTGTGGGCAGAGCTGCCCGACCGCCAGGAGGCGGGCTCGCCGAACGTGATCGGCGCCGTGGCGCTGGGCGTCGCGTGCGACACGCTCAGCTCCGCCGGGATGGATCGGATCGCGGCCGAAGAGCGTGCGCTGCTCGCCTACGCCCGCCAACGACTGGCGGACGTCGAGGGCTTCAAGCCCTATCGCGTCTGGCCAGCGGAGCATCCGCGGGTCGGCCTGCTGACCTTCAGCATGGAGGGAGTGCCCTACGACCTGCTGGCGGCAGTCCTCTCGGCCGAGCACGGCATCGGCATCCGCCATGGATGTTTCTGCGCTCACCCGCTCATGATGCGGCTGCTGCGCGTGGACGACGCCGAGGCGCATCGGCTCATCGAGGGAATGCGGGCGGGCCATCATGAGCGCCTGCCGGGTGCGGCGCGCATGAGCCTGGGCCTTGGCTCCACCAGGACCGACATTGACGCTTTGGCCGATGCGCTATGCGCC
>JACDHU010000026.1:0-221 GCA_013820865.1 Chloroflexota bacterium | reverse complement strand
CCGACCCCTTCCATCGCTCGGCATGCGCATGGTCGAGCATCCCCACGGCCACGGGGAATCCGCCTGAAGCCCGGGGAGGTGGTTCAATTCGTGCCGGCTACCGTATGGATGGCATGAGGATGACGGGCTGGCCAACGCGCACACGCGAACGCGTCGCCTTCTGGGCGCTGGCCGGCGTTGCCCTTCTCATCAGCCACGATGCGGTCTGGCTCGTGCAAGTG
>JACDHU010000225.1 GCA_013820865.1 Chloroflexota bacterium | reverse complement strand
GACCGAGGCGGTGCGACGCAAGAGCTACAGCGTCGTGTTGCTCGACGAGATCGAGAAGGCGCATCCCGAGGTCTTCAATATCCTTCTCCAGATCCTCGAGGATGGCCACCTGACCGATGCCAAGGGTCGCCGCGTCGACTTCCGCAACACCGTGATCATCATGACCAGCAACGTCGGCGCGCAACAGATGCAGCGCGACACGTCGATCGGCTTCCGTGCCGAGGCGGTCGGTGAGGCGGCGCAGGCGACCGCCGACTACGAGCGCATGAAGGACAAGGTTCTCGCCGAGCTGAAAAACACGTTCCGTCCGGAGTTTCTCAATCGAATCGACGCCACCGTCGTCTTCCGCCAGTTGACCCGTGAGGAGATCCGCCTGATCGTCGACCTGCTGCTCAAGCGCGTGAAGGATCAGCTGGCCGGGCAGGAGATGGAGCTCATCGTGACCGATGCGGCCAAGGACGCGATCATCGCCAAGGGCTACGATCAGGCCTATGGAGCGCGCCCGTTGCGACGCGAGATCCAGAACCAGATCGAGGACGCGCTCGCGGAGCGCATGCTCCAGGCCAGCTTCTCTCCCGGCGACACGGTCATCGTCGACGTCGGGGCAGATGGCACGCTCACCATCGACAAGGCCGCGCCGCCGGCGAAGCGGCAACCGGCCAAGGCGGGCCGGTAAGCCGCCGGTAAGCGCCCGGTACTCCGCGGCGTGGGATGATCGCACCGCGCCTCGCGCCACATTCACCCACCTGACGTTCGGGGGCAGCGTGCCAGCCGCAAAGACGACCTTTCTGTGCCAGCAATGTGGTGCCTCCTCGCCCAAGTGGTCCGGCCAATGCCCGTCGTGCGCGGGTTGGAACACGCTGGTCGAGACCATCGCCGCGCCCCGCACTGCGGCGCGCGCGCCATCGGCGGCACGCTCCATGGCGGGAGCCGCCGTGGTGACGCCGATCGGCTCCGTATCGAGCGCGGAGGCTTCTCGGCTCGTGTCGGGCATCGTCGAGGTCGATCGCGTGCTCGGCGGCGGCTTCGTTCCGGGCTCGATCACCCTGTTCGGCGGTGATCCCGGGATCGGCAAGTCCACCCTGCTGCTTCAGATGGCAGCAAGATTGGCGCGACAGGGGCCGGTCCTGTACATCACGGGCGAGGAATCGACTGCGCAGGTTCGCGGCCGGGCCGAACGAGTTGGTGCGGTGGTCGACGGGCTCAGCCTGGCGGCCACCACCGACCTGGAGACGGCGCTGGCGGCAATCGACAACATCGCGCCGGTGCTGGCTGTGGTCGACAGCGTGCAGACCCTATCGAGCGCGGAGCTGTCGGGCCCGGCGGGGAGCGTCGGCCAGGTCCGCGAGGTCGCGTCTCGTCTGGCGGAGGTGGCCAAGGTGGGCGGCACCTGCGTGGCACTCGTGGGCCACGTGACCAAGGAAGGGACGGTGGCCGGACCGCGCACCCTCGAGCATCTCGTCGACGCGGTCATCTATCTCGAAGGGGAGCGCCTGGGGACCACGCGCCTCCTTCGCGCGGCCAAGAACCGCTTCGGGTCGACCGATGAGGTGGGAGTTCTCGAGATGCGTGGCGATGGCCTGACCGAGGTCGACGACGCCAGCCGCTTCTTCATCGAGTCCGACGAGTCGCCGACGGCCGGATCGGCGATCACCATCGCCCTCGAAGGGACGCGTCCGCTGGCGGTCGAGATCCAGGCGCTCACGGCCGCGGCCGCCTACGGATCACCGCGCCGGGCAACCACCGGCATCGACGTCAACCGCGTGCTCATGCTCATCGCCGTGCTGGCGCGTCACGCGGGGCTGAACCTGACCGGTCACGACGTGTACGTCAACGTGGCCGGCGGCCTGCGCATCGACGAGCCGGCGGCCGACCTGGCGGTGGCGGTGGCGCTCGCCTCGAGCCTGCGTGAACGGCCGGTCCTCGCCGCGACAGTGCTGGCCGGCGAGGTCGCCCTATCGGGGCGGCTCCGTTCCGCGGCCCGTGTCGAACGCCGCCTGCTCGAGGCTTCTCGGCTAGGGTTCACGCGACTCATCACCGGTCCCGCACGCGGCGCGTCGTCGGCCAGCGGCGCGGGCCTCGTGATCGCTCGCGATATTCGCGCTGCCCTGTCTGAGGCGCTCGAGGCCTGACCGTCATCATCGGTCCGGTGGGGATTGGTGCCGAGCGTGGACGTTGCACAGGCCGCGTGCTAAGGTGGCCGCCGCCGGAAGCCAGCCGCGCTCCTGCGACTTTATCGGCCTTTATTCGCGGCATCCTCGCTTCATTTCGGCACTCATCAAATCGCATGACACGAATCATTCAGCTTACCGGTGCGCTGCTGGGCACCCTGATCGGGTTTGCGCTCGGCCTGTCGCTGCTTCAGCGCGCCGGGGACCTGGTCGAGCCGGCGAACCGACCGGCATTCCTGACCGCGTTCGTAGTCGCAACGCTCCTGTTCGGCTATCTCGCCATCCCGTACATCACCATCTACCCGGCGCGACTCGCGGTCGAGAAGCTGAGCGAAGCCGGTGCCGGAGAGTTCGCGCTTGGCGTCGCCGCGATCGTGATCGGCCTGGTGATGGGCGTCCTCATCGGTATTCCGCTGGCCCAGGTGGGTGGCGTGACGGGATCGCTCGGTCCACCCGTCGCGGCCGTCCTGGCGGCCATCATCATGCTGGGCGCGACGATGTACCGGCGCGACGTGCTGCTGGCCGCGTTCGCCGGCGTGTTGCCCGGTGCTCGGCCACGGGGTGTCACGAATCGGGTCGTGGTCGACACGAGCGCCGTGATCGACGGCCGCATCGTGGATATCGTCGCGACCGGCTTCATTCTCGGAACGCTCGTGGTGCCGCGCTTCGTGCTCGACGAACTCCAGCGCATCGCCGACTCGCCCGATGCCATGCGCCGCAACCGGGGACGTCGAGGCCTGGAGATGCTGTCCGCGCTCCAGAAGGACGCCGTTTCGCCGATAGAGATCGTCGAGGCCACGTACCCGGAGGTGGCCGAAGTCGACGCCAAGTTGATGGCGTATGCGCGCGACACCGGTGCGGCGATTCTGACCAATGACTACAACCTGAACCGGGTGGCGGACCTCCAGGGCATCCGGGTGCTGAACACGAATGAACTCGCCAATGCGGTGAAGTCGGTGGTGCACCCAGGCGAGGAGATGCACGTCCGGATCATCCAGGAGGGCAAGGAGGCGGGGCAGGGCGTTGGCTACCTGGACGACGGCACCATGATCGTGGTCGAGGGCGGGGTGCGCTTCATGAACAAGGATCTTCCCGTCAGCGTTACCCGGGTGCTCCAGACCGTCGCGGGGCGGATGATCTTCGCGCAGCCGCGCGACGCTGGCTGATACGAGCGTGCCGGGACCATTTGCCGCCATTCTCGTGGCCGCCGGGCGCAGCCGTCGCATGGGCAGCGACAAGCTGTGGGCCGATATCTGGGGACGGCCGGCATGGCGCTGGAGCCTCGATGTCCTGCTCGCGACGCCGGGCGTCGAACGTATCGCTGTCGCTGTCGGAGCCGATGCGGTCGAGCGCTTTCGCTCTGCCCTCCCCGACGACGCCGGCGACCGATGCATCGTCATTCCGGGAGGCGCGGAGCGGGCCGATTCGGTCATTGCGGGCATCTGGGCG
>JACDHU010000224.1 GCA_013820865.1 Chloroflexota bacterium | reverse complement strand
CGGGTACTCGGCCACGATTTGATCACGGGATGTGGGCGGCGCGTGGATCAGGCGGATCATGTGGTCGTCGGGCGTGTCACCGCCCGTCTGTGGGTACTGCTGCCTGAGACGCGGCCACCAGTGCTCCTCCGCCCATGACTCGAACGCGCGCGTGTCCTCGGCCGCAAGCACGTAGCCGGCCACACCCTGCGTGTCCGCCACGACGAACGAAGTCTCGGACTGGCCGACCACATACGGTCCGGCGAAAACGTGGCCCAGCAGATCACGATTTCGGTAGAGACCGGTGGCGTCCCTCCCCGAATCGCCTGTTGCCAGGCAGACGCCGTAGATACCCGGCAAGTCGTGCAGCGTGACTGGTCGGATCGTGTCCACGGCACCTAGGGTATCCGCCGTGGGAGGTGGTATAGCAACCAGTCGTGGCGGGCATATCCGATGGTCTAAACAGAATAGGGCTGGAGAAGGCAGAGGAGGAGGCAGAAAGGTCTACCCATAGCAAGATGAGGGCCGATCAAGTGGTCCACCAACGTTATTGCTTTGGCTGAAACTGGCGCGTAGACTCCGGCGGTGCTGATGAGGGAAGACGTCACGCGTCACGCCGCTCGCGCCCGTCTGCGCGAGTTGATTGCCGCCTCGCGCGTTGGCGACCGCCTGCCCAGCGAACGGCAGCTCAGCGAGCGCTGGGGCGCGGCCCGGATGACGATACGGCGCGCGACCGACGGCCTGATCGCCGAAGGGCTGGTGGAGCGCCGCCAGGGGTCAGGTACGTATGTCATGCCGCAGCCGTTCGCCCGGCTGCTCGGTCTGACTTCGTTCACCCAGGACATGTGTGAACGCGGCCTCGTACCGGGCAGCAAACTGCTGGCATTCAGGGTCTCACCGGCCGACGGCCCGGTGGCCGGCACGTTGAACATCGCGGTCGGGGAGCCCGCGCTCCGCTTCACGCGGCTGCGCCTGGCGAACGCCGAACCGATGGCAGTCGAGACCGTCTCGATCCCTGCGGCCTACGTTCCGGGGCTCGCGCCGGCCGATCTCGACGGCTCCCTTTATGAGCTCCTGGCCGCGCGTTACGGGATGGTGACCGGTTCGGCGAGCGTAAGGATCGAGCCGGTGCTGCCCGATTCGCCGACCTGCGAACTGCTCGCGATCGCGAGCGACCAGCCCTGTCTGCGCCTGTGGATGGTCGATCGGGATGCCCGCGGCCGCGTCATCATGGCCGCCGATTGCATCTATCGTGGAGACCGTTATCAATTGTCGGCGGAGATAACCGGCGCGGCGTTCCCCTCCGCGCCCGGCCGACGGCAGCGATGACCACCTCGCCGGGAATCGTCTACCTCGAACTCATCGGACGCATGCTGGCGCGGCTGCGCGACCAACAGTGGCCCAGTATCCGAGAGGCAGCCGGCCTGGTTGCCGATAGCCTGGCCAGCGGCGGGACGGTGCACGTCTTCGGCAGCGGCCACTCGCACATGCTGGCCGAGGAACTGTTCTATAGAGCGGGCGGCCTGGTCCGGGTCAAACCGATACTGTTCGACGGCCTGATGCTCCACCCGAGTGCTGTGCTTAGCACCTCACTCGAGCGCATGCCCGAACTTGCCGACGCCCTGCTTGCGGACCATCCAATCGGGGCCGGCGACGTCCTGATCGTGGCCTCGAACTCAGGCAGCAACGCGGTCAGCTCGCAGCTGGTCCGCCTCGTCCAGCAAAATGGCGTGCGTGTCATCGCGGTTACCAGCCTGCGCCACGCAACGTCGTCGGCAGCACGCTCGAACGACCTGCCTCGCCTTCACGAGATGGCGGAAGTCGTCATCGACAACGGCGGCGTGGTCGGTGATGCGGCGATCGAGATTCGGGGATTCGACCGCAAGGTCTCGCCTACCTCGACGGTGATCGGGGCGGCCATCGTCAACGCCGTGGTGGCGGAGGCGGTGCAGATGCTGGTCGATCGGGGCACGCCGCCGGAGGTTTACACGAGCAGCAACCTCGAGGGTGGGGACGAGGTGAACGCGAGTCTCATCCGCTCGGCGAACCTCCGGTGACGAGGCGCGGCGAATCCCCGTTCGCGGTACGCGGCGTCATCGAGGGCTTTTACGGTCCGCCCTGGAGTCACGCCCAGCGCCTCGATCTGATCGCCTTCATCGCGGCGCGCGGGATGAACACGTTCGTTTACGCGCCGAAGGATGACCCGCTGGTGCGCAGGGATTGGCGGAATCCGTACTCTGGCCGGGACCTTGAACGCCTCTCGGAATTGGCGGACGCGTGCCGCCGTCGCGGCGTGGATTTCGTCTACTGCCTCTCGCCCGGCCTGTCTATCCGGTATGGGAGCACAGCGGATCTCGACACTCTCGCCGGCAAGTTCGATTTGGTGGCCGAGATGGGCGTGCACCACTTCGGCCTGCTTCTCGACGACATCCCGGACACACTCCAGCACCCGACCGATCAAACAGCATTCGGCGATCTCGTCGACGCTCATATCTCGCTTGTCGGCCGCCTATTCGACCGTTTCGGGGCCGACCGCCGGCTGATCGTCTGCCCGACCGTCTATTGGGGCTACGGTGACGAGGATCACATCAGCCGGCTAGGTCGAGGTATCGACCCACGCATTGACCTCTATTGGACCGGCCGCGCAATCTGCTCGCCGACACTCGACCTGCTTGACGCCGCGACCTTTGCCCGGGCCACCGGCCGCCCGCCGACGTACTGGGACAACTATCCGGTGAATGACGTGGCCATGGGCCACGAACTGCATATCGGTCCATATCGCGGTCGTGACCGTCACCTGTGGCGCTTCGCGCTGGGTGTGATCGCCAATGGGATGGAGCTGTTCGAGTCATCAAAAATACCTTTCGCCACGATCGCCGATTACCTCCATCAGCCGGACGACTACGATCCCGAGACCAGCTGGCTGCAGGCAATCCGCGAAGTCGTCGGTGAGGAAGACTCGCACGCGTTCTCGCTCTTCGCGGACAACGTGCGGTCATCGGCACTGAGTGACCAGGACGCGCCGATGGTTACGCGCGCCCTCGAAGCGTTCGTCTTCGAGATCGAGCACGGCGGCGGACCGACGATGGCATCGCACGACCTTGCCCGTCTGGCCGAGCAGCTGCTGAGCGCGGCCGATCATCTGTTACGTGGGCCGGTCCAGAACCGGGCGTTGATCGATGAGGCTCGTCCCTGGATCGAGGCCTTCGAGATCGGTGCGCAGGCCCTTCGGTGCATGGCTCAACTGGCCGCCGCCGACCGTCTCGACGGGGACGGTCGGGCAGAGTTGGCGCCTTACCTGCAGCGGCTGCGTCAGACTCGTGTTCGCGTCTTCGGTGACGTGCTCGACATGACGCTCATGGATCTGACCGCCGGATCAGCCCCTGAACCATCAAGACAGCGCTCACAAGGAGGCAGTTGATGACATCCGCTCGTAAGTTGCTCGCGCCCGCTGTCACAGCGTGCCTTGTGGTCGCGGCATGCGCCGGTGCCCCGCCGGCGGCCAGTCCGACCGGGCCTGCCGTCTCGGCGCCGACAGGAACCGCGGCGCCCGCTCCGCAGACGCCGGCCGCCGAGGCGCGCGTTCTGCGCGTGGCCATGAGCTCTCCGGGCGAGGCCCCCATTCGAGCGTGGGACGACGTGGCCGCACA
>JACDHU010000223.1 GCA_013820865.1 Chloroflexota bacterium | reverse complement strand
TGTAGACGGCAGGGAGTGTCCCTCGACATCGGACCATCCGGTCAGCACGATGCGCATGTCCGGCCACGCCAGGCGCAGCCCCGTCATGAGCGCCTCGCCGGCCTCGAGATCGGGCAGGCGTGGATCGATGAGGGCGACGTCGGGACGCGTCTGCTCGACCATCTCGAGGGCGGCCCGCACGTCGCCGGCCCGTCCCACGACCCGCACGTCGCCGCTGATGGCCAGCAGATCAGCCAGGCTGGCCTGCACGCGCCGATCGGCATCAACGATCACGACCCTCGACGGCGAGGGCGTGACGGAACGCGGGCTGGGCGGCATGACCGGACGGTACGGCCCAGGGCACCGATGCGACCAGTGCGAGATGACGGGCCGACGCCTACGTCATTCGACCGAGACAGGAACGCTGGCCGCGATGGTCGTGCCCTGGCCCGCGAGGCTCTCCACCATCAGCTCGCCGCCGACGAGATCAACGCGCTGGCGCATGCCGATGAGGCCGAGGTGGCCTCGCGGCACGGAGTCGGGATCGAATCCGACGCCATCGTCGGTGACCGACAGGCGCACGCGCTCGCCGTCGTGAACGATCCGGATCGTCGTGTTCGAGGCGTTAGCATGCTTCACGACATTGTGAAGCGCTTCCTGGCCGATTCGATACAGCGCATCCTCCGCCGTGAGCGTGAGCCGATCAATCGGCTCCGCGTCGACCACGATCACCAGCCCGGTCCGGCGCTGGACGGCGGTGGCGTGGGTGCGCAACGCCTGGACCAGCCCATCCGACTCCAGGGACGACGGGCGGAGCTCGAAGATGAGGGTGCGCATCTCGGCCAGCGCGTCCTTCTGAAGCTCGCGCAGCTCCCCGAGCTTGCCGCGCGCCGCGGTGGGGTCCGTGTCGAGCAGGAGCTCGAGGGAGCGCAGCGTGAGGCCCATGCTGAACAGCGCCTGCGTCACCGAATCATGGAGCTCGCGCGCCAGGTGGGCGCGTTCCCCGCTGGCCGCCAGTTCGGCCGCCTGGCTTCGGAGGTCGCCCTCCAGCCGCTCGCGCTCGCTGATGTCGCGCACGGATCCGTGCGCGCCGGCAAACTTGCCATCAATGAGCGTACCGGTGATGGCCACCTCGGTCTGCGCGATGCGCCCGTCCGGCAGGGGCAGATCGAGCCGCACCCGCTGCTCGCGGTTCGGCTCGGCGCGCAGCATCTTCCACGCCTGCGTCGCCGCCTCGATCGTCGTCGCCCCGGAGAGGACCGTGAAACGCTGACCGAGGAGCTGTTCCGGCTTCCACCCCGTCCGCGATTCCAGCGAGTCACTCAGGAAGGTGAAGCGGCCATCGGTGTCCACGCTCCAGACGATGTCCGGCGAATTGTCGACCAGGTGGCGGTAGCGTCGCTCGGACTCCTCGACCTCGGCGTACAGCCGCGCGTTCGTCAGGGCGATAGCCGCCTGGTCGGCGAGGAGCTTGAGCAGCTCCGCATCATCGGCATCGAAGGCGTTCGTGCTGGTCGCCTGAACGGTGATCGTGCCCAGCAGCCGATCCGGGCCCAGGAGCGGAGCCGCCATCATCGAGTGCAGTCCCTGGGCCTCGATGCGCGCGTCTCCCTCGTCATGCGGGAACGCGTCATCGCCGAGGTAGTCGCCGGTCCAGCGCACGCGCTTCTCGGCGGCGGCCATGCCGGCGATGCCCGAACCGACGGGCACCATCACGTCGTCCGGCGAGGGCGGCGTCGGCGCCGCCGCGATCGGCCGGTCCAGGTGCGATCCTCCGTCGAGCGCCAGGTTGATCTGGGCACGGTCGGCGCGCAGCAGGCGCGCCGCATCGGCGACGGCACGCTGGATCACGGTATGCGGGTCGTGCAGAGCGGCGATCTGCGCCGCGATCTCGGAAAGGGAGCGCTGCGCATCGGCCCGTTCTCGGAGCTCTTCATACAGCCGCGCGTTGGTGATGGCGATCGCGGCCTGGCCAGCGAACAGCTGGACCAGCTCAAAGTCTGCATCGGTGAAGGCGACCTCGGCGCCGCCGCGCCGCGCGATGTTCAAGGCGCCGATGACCTCGTCGCCGCTGATGAGCGGCACGATGATGATGGCCTCCTCCTCGTCGGGCGTCCCCGGGATACGGATCACGCGCGCGTCGCTGAGAGCGTCATTGAGGAGCGCCGGCTGGCGGTGCTCGACGCTCCACCAGGTCACGCCCTGGCCGCGAGGAATCGGGAAGCCCAGGACCGCCTCCGCGTTACGGTCGCGCGCCAGCACGGGGCGCAGGAGCCCTTCGTCGTGCTCCACGCGATACACCCCCAGGTAGTCGTACCACACGACGCTCTTGAGGCCGTCCGCGACCAGCTCGAGCACGTCGGCCGGATCCAGCGTTGAAAGCAGGCGCTGGTTGATGTGGAGCAGGCGCTGCTGCGCCTCGACCTGGCGCGCCATCCGCGCGGCCGAGATCTCGGCCTCAGCGTAGAGCCGAGCATTGATGAGGACGATCGCGGCCTGGTCGGCCAGCAGGCCGAGCAGCTCGGCCGAGTCGGCACCGAAGGCGCCGGGAGCCTCGGCGTACACGCCGATGGCGCCGATCGGCCCATCCTCGCCGAGCAACGGCGCGGCGATTACCGCGCGGATTCCGAGGCGGCGTGCGATCGCGTCGGAGTTGGTCTCGTGCGGGAAGCTGATATCGGGCAGGTAGTCCTTGGTCCAGGTCGCCCGTCCCTCGCGCACGGCGCGGCCGGACACCCCCTCGTCAACGGCGGTGTGATCATCCTTGGTGAAGGGCACGAGGTCGCCGTGCACGAGCGAGTGGCCATCGCCCCAACGCATGACGCCGTCGTCATCGGCGACGACCATGCCGATCTGGCCGCCGTGGCCTTTCAGCAGCCGTACCGCAGCCTGGAGGGTCTGCTCCAGCACGGCCGACGGATCACGCAGCGAGGTGAGCTGTGCAGCCATCTCGGCAAGCGTGCGCTGGGCGTCGACGCGCCGAGCAAGCTCATCGGCCTGATGTCGCAGGCGCTCGGTGAGCTCCGTGTTGGCGATGGCCGTGGCCGCGTGTTCGGCGAGGGCGCGCAGGAGCGCGATTTCGGCCTCGTCGAAGTCATCGGTCCGCGATGAGTAGGCGCCGAGCGCGCCGAGCACCTCGCCATCGGCGATGAGAGGGGCCGCCGCCATTGAGCGCATGTTCGCTTTGCGGACGATGCGATCCGCGACCGCCGAATGCAGGAATCGCTTGTCCTGCTGGTAATCGCCGGAGACGACGACCTCCCCATTCGCGACGGAATGACCGAAGAGGCCGACGCCGACCGGCAGCGACAGATCGGCGAGGAGCGCCCGCGCCTCGGGGTCACGGATGCCGGCGCCGACCGCGAAGCGCATCTGGCTGGCGTCATCGACGAGATAGACCATTGCGCCGTCGGCATGCAGCAGGCGGGCGGCTTCCTCGACCGCGCGCTCAAGCATGGCGTGCGTGCTCGGCTCGGCTCGGGGTGCGGCGCGGGTCATCGGCGCGGTGAGGATACGACATCGCGTCCATCGCGCCGCCCCCGGTGCGATGAGGCAGTCCGCGTACGTCGTCCGGCCGAGCGCAGCGCGGCGCGGATGTCCCGTCGGAGTCCACGCCATCCGCCCGATTCGGCGCGTTCGCAACGTGCGGAGACT
>JACDHU010000222.1 GCA_013820865.1 Chloroflexota bacterium | reverse complement strand
CACCCCTCAGACGCTGATCAACATCCGGCCGGTCGTGGCTTCGATCAAGGAGTTCTTCGGCGCGAGCCAGCTGTCGCAGTTCATGGACCAGACCAACCCCCTGTCGGGGCTGACCCACAAGCGCCGGCTGTCGGCGCTCGGCCCGGGCGGGTTGTCGCGCGAGCGTGCCGGCTTCGAGGTCCGCGACGTGCACTCCTCCCACTACGGGCGCATGTGCCCCATCGAGACCCCTGAAGGCCCCAACATCGGCCTCATGGGCTCCTTGGCGACCTACGCTCGCATCAACGAGTTCGGCTTCGTGGAAACGCCTTACCGCAAGGTCGTCGATGGTGTCGTCACCGACCAGATCGACTACCTGACCGCCGACGAGGAGGACCGTCAGGTCATCGCGCAGGCGAACGCCCCCCTGAGCGATCAGTTCAAGTTCGTCAACGAGTTCGTCCTGTGCCGCGCCAAAGGCGGTGAGGTCCGTGAGGTCCTGCCGTCAGAGGTCCACTACATGGACGTCTCGCCGCGCCAGATCGTGTCGGTGGCCGCGGCCATGATCCCGTTCCTGGAGCACGACGACGCCAACCGGGCGCTGATGGGCACCAACATGCAGCGCCAGTCGGTGCCGCTGCTCAAGTCCGACTCGCCGTTCGTGGGCACCGGCTTGGAGGCCAAGGCCGCCCGTGACGCCGGCGACGTGGTCGTCGCCGAGGCCGGCGGGCTGGTGGTGGAGGTCGCCGCGGACCGCATCATCGTCAAGACCCGCGACAACAAGCTCGAAAAGCACTTCCTGCGCAAGTTCGAACGCACCAACCAGGGCACCTGCTACAACCAGAAGCCGGTTGTGAACGAGGGCGACGAGGTCGTGGCCGGTCAGGTCATCGCCGACGGACCGTGCACCGACACCGGTGAGATGGCGCTGGGCCAGAACCTGCTGGTGGCGTTCATGTCCTGGGAAGGCTTCAACTACGAGGACGCGATCATCCTGTCCGAGCGCCTCGTCAAGGAGGACGTGCTGACCTCGATCCACATCGAGGAGCACGAGGTTGACGCCCGCGACACCAAGCTGGGCGCCGAGGAGATCACCCGCGACATCCCCAACGTGTCCGAGGAAGTCCTGGCCAACCTCGATGAGCGCGGCATCATCCGCATCGGCGCGGAGGTCAACCCCGGCGACGTCCTGGTCGGCAAGGTCACGCCCAAGGGCGAGACGGAGTTGACGCCCGAGGAGCGGCTGCTGCGCGCGATCTTCGGCGAGAAGGCCCGTGAGGTCCGCGACACGTCGCTCAAGGTGCCCAACGGTGAGGTCGGACGCGTGCTCAACGTACGCACGTTCTCGCGGGACGAGGGTGACGAGATGCCTCCGGGCGTCAACGAGCTGGTCCGCGTCTACGTGGCTCAGAAGCGCAAGATCTCCGACGGCGACAAGCTCGCCGGCCGGCACGGCAACAAGGGTGTCATCGCCAAGATCCTGCCGGCCGAGGACATGCCCTTCCTCGCCGACGGGACGCCGGTTGACATCGTCCTCAACCCGCTTGGGGTGCCCAGCCGCATGAACGTCGGCCAGGTGCTGGAAACCCACCTCGGGTGGGTCTCAGCCAACGGCTGGAAGTTCGACTCCAAGCCGGAGTGGTTCAAGGGCCTGAACTGGGGCTCGGAGATGATGGAGCACGCCGGCGGCCACAAGCTGGCCACCCCGGTGTTCGACGGTTGCCGCGAGAACGAGCTCACCGATCTGCTCGACAACACCCTGCCGAACCGCGACGGCGTCAAGATCGTCGACCGCAGCGGCAAGGCGCAGGTCTTTGACGGTCGTACCGGTGAGCCGATCGACCAGCCGATCACCGTCGGATACATGTACATCTTGAAGCTGCTGCACCTGGTCGACGACAAAATCCACGCCCGTTCGACCGGCCCCTACTCGATGATCACCCAGCAGCCGCTGGGCGGGAAGGCGCAGTTCGGGGGTCAGCGCTTCGGCGAGATGGAGGTGTGGGCCATGGAGGCCTACGGCGCCTCCTACGCGCTGCAGGAACTGCTGACCGTCAAGTCCGACGACGTGCTGGGCCGCGTCAAGGTCTACGAGGCGATCGTCAAGGGCGAGAACATTCCCGAGCCCGGTATCCCTGAGTCGTTCAAGGTGCTGGTCAAGGAGATGCAGTCGCTGTGCCTGAACGTCGAGGTGCTGTCCGCCGAGGGTCACGAGATCGAAATCCGCGAAGCGGATGAGGACGCTTTCCGCGCCGCCGAGGAGCTCGGCATCGATCTGAGTCGTCCCGAGCGGTACAGCGACGAGTTCGGCCTTGGCAGTTAGCGGCCTCGAACGACAAGTATCCCAGTGACAACAGCGATGCAAAGGCGTGAGCCGGCCCGTGTGGAGCGCAGCGTAAAAGGGTTCTGCGGAGCGGAATACGGGCCGGCTCACGCCGGTACCGGCAGCGGTAGAGGAGCAAAGCGTGCTTGACGTGAACAACTTCGACGAACTCCGCATCGGTCTCGCGACGCAGGACCAAATACGAATGTGGTCCAACGGCGAGGTGAAGAAGCCGGAGACCATCAACTACCGCACGCTGCGTCCGGAGAAGGACGGGCTGTTCTGCGAGAAGATCTTCGGTCCCTCGCGGGAC
The DNA here is from genome assembly GCA_013820865.1 of Chloroflexota bacterium. Classification (GTDB taxonomy): domain Bacteria; phylum Chloroflexota; class Limnocylindria; order QHBO01; family QHBO01; genus JACDBZ01. The sequence goes on along the minus strand of JACDHU010000222.1, from coordinate 1,031 downwards.
TGGGAGTGCTACTGCGGCAAGTACAAGCGCGTGCGCTTCAAGGGCATCATCTGCGAGCGCTGCGGCGTCGAGGTCACGCGCTCCAAGGTGCGCCGTGACCGGATGGGCCACATCGAGCTGGCCGCACCGGTGACGCACATCTGGTACTTCAAGGGCGTCCCCTCGCGTCTCGGCTACCTGCTCGACCTCGCGCCGAAGGACCTCGAGAAGGTCATCTACTTCGCCGCGTACATCGTCACGTCCGTCGATGACGAGGCCAGGCACAATGATCTTCCCAAACTCGAGGAGGAGATCTTCGCCGAGAAGAAGCGCATCGAGCGCGACCTCGACGTCGACCGCGAGCAGCTGCTGTCGGAGCTGGAAACCGAGCTTGCCGAGCTGGAGGAGCAGAAGGCCAAGACCGACGTGGTGCGCAAGAAGCGCCGCGAGATTGAGAAGCAGGTCAAGCAGGTCACCACGGCCGCGCAGGCCAGGGCCGCCCGCCTCGACGAGGTGGTGGACACGTTCCGGTCGCTACAGCCGCGGGAACTGGTCACCGACGAGCTGCTCTACCGCGAGCTACGAGACCGCTTCGGTGAGTACTTCACCGGTGGCATGGGCGCGGAGGCGATCCGGGATCTGCTGAACCAGATCGACTTCGATGACGAAGCCGAGACCCTTCGCACGGTGCTGTCCGACGAAGCCGAGAAGATCAAGGCCGGGACCCGCAAGGCCCGTAGCCAGAAGGCCACCCGTGCGGTCAAGCGCCTCAAGGTGGTCGAGGCCTTCCGCTCCACGGGCAACGACCCCACCGCGATGGTCCTCAAGGCCGTGCCGGTCATTCCCCCCGATCTGCGCCCGATGGTCCAGCTGGACGGTGGGCGTTTCGCGACCTCGGACTTGAACGACCTGTACCGGCGCGTGATCAACCGCAACAACCGTCTCAAGCGGCTGTTGGACCTCGGTGCGCCCGAGATCATCGTCAACAACGAGAAGCGCATGCTGCAGGAGGCCGTCGACGCGCTGTTCGACAACGGCCGCCGCGGCCGGCC
>JACDHU010000221.1 GCA_013820865.1 Chloroflexota bacterium | reverse complement strand
GTCTGGCACCGCCGTGCTGAGCGATCGGATGGACCAAGACTTCGCTTTCGGCTTGCCTGCGATACGGTGGCCGGCTGAGATCCCGTACATCGAGCACATGGAGGCGGCTTGAAGAAATGCCAATCCAGCACACGCTCGAACCCCCCAATGCCGAGACGGACCTTGCCGCACTCGGGCCTGATGTCACGCCGCTCGATCAGTTCTACACCCGATGCAACTTTCCGATCCCACGCCTCCACAGCACAACCTGGCGATTGCAGCTATCGGGTGCCTTTAATCTACCCCGTGCCTGGACGATGGACGAGCTGCGCGACCTGCCGTACGTCGAGCGGACGATCACGATGGAATGCGCGGGCAACGGTCGTACGCTCATGACGCCCGTCCCGCCGGGCACGCCGTGGAAGCTCGGCGCGGTGGGAACCGCACGCTTCGGCGGCATTCGGCTCACCGACCTCCTCGCGGCCACCGGCCCCAAATCCACAACCACGGAGCTCGTCTTCGGCGGAGCCGATCACGGCGAAGTCGAGCCGGATGGCGAGATCCCGTACGAATTCAACCTGGACGCCACCACGGCCCGCTCGGATGGACCGATGCTCGCCTGGTCTATGGGCGGCTCGCCCCTTTCACCAGAGCACGGATTCCCACTCCGGTTAGTCGTGCCGGGCCACTACGGCATGCGATCGGTAAAATGGCTGACCCGAATCAATGCGGTGGATGAGCCCTTTGCCGGACACTTTCCGCGCAAGTATCGGTACCGCGGGGAACGCGGCGTCCCCGAGGGCACGCCGGTCGGACCCATCCGCGTGCGCTCGCTCTTCACCTCACCCAGCGACGGAGCCCGCATGGCCACCGAGCCGACCACCCTGCATGGGATCGCCTGGTCGGGAAGCGGTGCCGTCCAGCGGGTCGAAGTCATGGTCGACGGTCAGTGGATGCCGGCGCAGATCGGTGACCCGATCGATGGTACCGGCCATGTTGCCTGGACATTTGACTGGATCCCACGCGGCGCGGGCACCCATGACCTGGCGGTGCGCGCGACCGATTCGGCGGGTCACCGACAACCGGAGTCATCGATCTGGAACGAGGGCGGTTACGGAAACAACGCCGTGCACCGAATCTCCGTCACGCTCGACGGCTAGGCCAGGTCGACCAGGACCGATGCGGTGTGCTCGCCCAATCGAGGCGGAGGCAGGCGCACCGGCAGCCGGCCGCCGTCGACGCGAATCGGACTGGGGGCAACCTCGACGCCATCGGCCGAATGCGTCCAGCCGTCCCCCATCGCCGCGACCGCCTCGCTGACCCGGTTCACCGGGCCGGCCGGCACATCGGCGGCGGTCAGGGCTCGGACGAGTTCATCGCGACCTCGACGCTGGATCGCCGGCGCCAGCCAGGCAATGAGCGCGCCGCGAGCCTCAACCCGCCTCGGGTTGGTCGCGAAGCGGCCGTCATCGGTCAATTCGAGGACCGTGAGCAGGCGACCGAACTGAGCATCATTGCCGACCGCAATGACCAGCTCGCCGTCGGCGGCCCCGAAAACCTGGTACGGAGCGATGTTCGGGTGAGCATTGCCATGCCGCTCGGGTTCCGCTCTGGACGCGAGGTGATTGCCCAGAACGTTGACGAGGGAGGTGACGCCCGCCTCGATCAGGCTCACCTCCACGGTGCCGGCCCGGCCGCGACCGACCAGCGCAGCCAGCGCGCCGACCGCGCACTCGAGGCCCGCCAGCAGGTCCAGCAGCGCAACACCGACCTTCGTCGGCGGCCCGTCAGGCTCACCGGTGACCGACATCAGGCCGCTCACGGCCTGCGCCAGCAGGTCATAGGCGGGACGGTCGGCATCTGCTCCGACGAAGCCGCCGACGGTGGCGACAACGAGGCGCGGATGTCGCGCGCGGAGCGCATCGGCCTCCAAACCAAGGCGACCGGCGGTGGACCGGCGGTAGTTGTGGACAAGCAGATCCGCCGATTCCAGCAGCCGGTCAAGGTTGACGCGGCCGTCATCGGTCCGCAGATCGAGCACGACGCTGCGCTTATTGCGATTGACCGATGCGAAATAGGCGCTGCGCCGGTCGGCCGGATCGCCCCACCACGGTGGTCCCCACTCACGGGTCTCGTCGCCTGAGGGTGGCTCGATCTTGATGACGTCGGCGCCGAGGTCGGCGAGAAGCATGGTGGCAAATGGGCCGGCCAGCACGCGGCTGGCGTCAATGACCCGGATGCCTTCCAACGGCAGCGTGCTCATGCCGCTAACCCTAGACCGATGCATGGCACGTTCGCCGCTAGCATTGACCGCATGAAGATTGGATTGATGCTGCCACTCAGCGAAGATGAGACCAACGGATTCGCCGATATTCGCGACATGGCGCTCACCGCCGAAGAGCACGGACTCGATTCGGTGTGGGGCGCGGACCACCTCATCTTCCGGGAGGATGGCGAGACGATGGGAATCCACGAATGCTGGACCGTACTGACAGCCATCGCCGCGATCACGTCGCGGGTCGAGATCGGGCCAATGGTGTTGGCGCTCCCATTCCGCAACCCGGCCCTCGTCGCCAAGATGGCCGCCGAACTGGACGAGGTGAGCGGTGGACGGCTCATCCTTGGGCTCGGATGCGGTTGGCACCAGCCCGAGTTTGACGCCTTCGACTATCCCTTCGACCACCGGGTGTCCCGCTTCGAGGAGGGCCTTCAGATCGTGGTACCGCTGCTGCGCACCGGTCGCGTCTCGTTCGAGGGCCAATACCACACCGCTCGTGACGTCGAGCTCCGTCCAGCTCCGGTGCGACCGAACGGGCCGCCGATCTTGATCGCCGGCAAGCAGCCCCGCATGTTGAAACTGGTCGCCGAGCACGCCGACCAGTGGAATGCCGCCTGGTACGGCCATCCGGATGAAGCCGATGAGCTGCGCACGCGCCTGGCCAACCTCCGTGCGGCCCTCGACGAGGCCGGGCGCGACCCGGCCACGCTCGAGATCACGGTCGGCATCTTCGTCGTCTTCGAGGGAGCCGAAGCCGATGCGCCGGAGCGCGCGATCCGTGGATCGATCGACGAGGTTGCTTCAGCCCTCGCCGGCTATGCGCAACTCGGCGCATCGCACCTCATCGCCCACGTGTTCCCGCGCACGCCGGACGCCGTGCGACAGCTGGCGGAAGCCGCCGCTCTCGCGCGGGATCGGGTGGCGGGCGACGTGGTCTAGCCTCAGGACGCGGCGGTCATCAGGACGTGGCGGACAGGACGCCGCGCCCGACGGATACGGGCGAGATTCATCCCGACCACCTTTTGACGGCACGTGGCGCAGACCGTCCACCGCCCATCACGTTCAAGGTGGACCCGGTGCTCGGGCACCAGGACACGCCATTGGCGACGCGGGCGGGCGCGAATATTGGACCGATGCGCCGCCAGCGTGGCGACCGCACCGGGAACGCCGAGCGCAACCGCATGACGCAGCGAGCTGCGATAGCGTGCGGATTCGAGGCGTAGCGCATCTGCATCGGCCAGCCCGTGGCGCCGATAGAGCTCGAACGCGATCTCGTAGAATTCTCGGCCGTGATGGACTGCACGGCGCCCACGTCGTGGAGCCGGCGCCAGCCAATGGGCGAGCTCATGGAGCAGTGTCAGGCGCTGGTCGAGTTCGTCGCGACCGGCGCGGACTGCGATCATGCCGTCATGGCGAC
>JACDHU010000220.1 GCA_013820865.1 Chloroflexota bacterium | reverse complement strand
GACAGGTACTTCGTGATCGCTGCGGTCAGCGTGGTCTTGCCGTGGTCGACGTGACCGATGGTGCCGACGTTGACGTGCGGCTTGCTGCGGTCGAATTTCTGCTTGGCCATGTGGGTTCTTTATCGCTCCTTGTTAGCTCTTCGACTTCGCGATCAGCTCATTGGCGAGGTTGGTGGGCACTTCCGCATAGCGGCTGAACTCCATGGAGTACGTGGCGCGCCCCTGCGTCATGCTGCGCAGCTCGGTCGCGTAGCCGAACATCTCGGCCAGCGGAACATGGGAGTGGACCACGCGCGAGGTACCGAACTCGTCGATGCCCTCGATGTGTCCACGGCGACTGTTGAGATTGCCGATGACGTCGCCCATGAACTCCTCGGGCATGGTGACGTCGACTTTCATGATCGGCTCGAGGATGGCGGGATCGCCACGCGACACAGCGGCTTTGGCGGCCATGCTGCCCGCGATCTTGAACGCCATCTCGGACGAGTCGACATCGTGGTACGAGCCGTCGATCAGGGTCGCCTTGAGGTCGACCACCGGGAAGCCGGCCACGACGCCGCCCTTGAGCGCCTCGCGTACGCCTTCTTCGATCGGCTTGACGTATTCGCGCGGTACGGAGCCGCCGACAACCTTCGATTCGAACTCAACGCCACCGCCACGGTCGAGCGGCTCGAACTGGAGGATGGCGTGGCCGTACTGGCCCTTGCCGCCGGTCTGACGCACGAAGCGACCCTCACCCTTGACGGGAGTGCGAATCGTCTCGCGATAGCTCACGGTGGGGCGTCCGACGTTGGCCTGCACCTTGAACTCGCGCAGCATGCGGTCGACGAGCACCTCGAGATGCAGCTCGCCCATGCCCGCGATGCGGGTCTGGGACGACTCCTGGTCGGTGTGGACGCGGAAGGTCGGATCCTCTTCAGCGAGGCGCTGCAGGGCGATCGCCATCTTGTCCTGGTCCGCCTTGGTCTTGGGCTCGACCGCGAGCTCGATCACGGGCTCGGGGAAGGTGATCGACTCGAGCACGATCTGCTTCGACTCGTCACACAGCGTGTCGCCGGTGGTCGTGTTCTTGAGCCCGACCGCGGCGGCGATATCACCGGCCCCGACTGAGTCGATCTCCTCGCGGTGGTTGGCGTGCATCTGGAGGATGCGCCCCACGCGCTCCTTCTGACCCTTCGTCGAGTTGTACACGTACGAGCCGGTCTTCAGCGTGCCGGAGTAGACCCGGAAGAATGCGAGCTTGCCGACGAACGGGTCCGCGGCGATCTTGAAGGCGAGCGCCGCGAATGGCTCGTCGAGATCAGTGCCGCGGATGACCTCCCCCTGGGTCTTCGGGTCGATGCCGCTGACCGGCGGGACGTCGAGCGGCGAGGGAAGATAGTCGACGACGCCGTCGAGCATCGGCTGCACGCCCTTGTTCTTCAGGGCCGATCCACACAGCACCGGGACGATCTTGTAGGCCAGGGTGCCGGCGCGCAGGGCGGCGCGGATCTCATCGGCCCCGACCTCTTCGCCCTCGAGATACTTGTGAGCGATCGCATCGTCGTAGTCGGCCACCGCCTCCACGAGCTTCTCGCGGTTCTCGGCTGCCGCTTCCGCCATATCCTCGGGAATATCACCGACCTGCACCTGGTCACCCAGGTCGTTGCCGTAGGTGATTGCCTTCATGTTGATGAGGTCGATCACGCCACGGAACGTGTCCTCGGCGCCGATCGGGATCTGGAGCGGCACCGCGTTCGCGCCGAGGCGGTCGCGGATCATCTCGACCACTCGCCAGAATTCGGCGCCGGTGCGGTCGAGCTTGTTGACGAAGCAGAAGCGTGGGACGTGATAGCGATCTGCCTGGCGCCAAACAGTCTCGGACTGCGGCTCGACGCCTGCGACACCGTCGAACACCACGACTGCACCGTCGAGCACGCGGAGGCTGCGCTCCACCTCGACCGTAAAATCCACGTGCCCGGGCGTGTCGATCAGATTGATTCGGTGATCGTCCCAGAAACAGGTCGTGGCGGCAGCGGTGATGGTGATCCCCCGCTCCTGCTCCTGCTCCATCCAGTCCATGGTGGCCGCGCCCTCATGGACCTCGCCGATCTTGTAGATCTTCTTGGTGTAGTACAGGATTCGCTCGGTCACGGTTGTCTTGCCCGCATCGATGTGGGCAATGATCCCGATGTTCCGGGTGCGCAGCAGCGGGATGTTCGCTCCGGCGCGATCGGTCCTGTTGGCGGTGCTGGAAGTCATCGGCCTACCACTTGAAGTGACTGAAGGCCTTGTTGGCCTCCGCCATCCTGTGCGTGTCCTCGCGACGCTTCACCGCGGCACCGATGCCGTTGCTGGCATCCAGGAACTCGGCGGCGAGCTTGTCGGACATGCTCTTGCCATTGCGACGTCGAGCCGACTCGATCAGCCAGCGCATGCCGAGGCTGATGCGCCGATCGGCGCGGACCTCGACCGGGATCTGATAGGTGGAGCCACCGACGCGCTTGGGCTTGACCTCGATCAGCGGCATCGCATTGCGCAGCGCCTGCTCGAGCACCTCGACGCCGGCACGGCCGGCCTGCTGCTCGCAGCGAGCCAGCGCGCCCTCGAGGATCCGACTCGCCAGGTGGCGCTTGCCGCCATGCATCAGCTTGTTGGTGAGCTGGTTCAGCGTCAGCGCCGTGCCGGTCAGATGCTCGGTGTACTTGGTCTTGCGCGCGATCGTTGGTCGTCGGGGCATATCTAGGACTTCCCGGGCGCCTTCGCGCCGTACTTGCTGCGACTCTGCTTGCGATCACGGACGCCGGCCGCGTCGAGGGTGCCGCGAATGATGTGGTACTTGACCGCCGGGAGGTCCTTGACGCGCCCGCCGCGCACGAGCACCATCGAGTGCTCCTGGAGGTTATGGCCGATGCCCGGGATGTAGGCGGTGACCTCCATCCCGTTCGTCAGGCGCACGCGCGCAACCTTCCGAAGCGCCGAGTTCGGCTTCTTCGGGGTGCGCGTCATAACCTGGAGGCACACGCCGCGTCGCTGCGGAGCACCCCGACCTTCGCTGGTGGTCTGCTTGAGAGTGTTGAGGGTCCGGCGGAGCGCAGGAGCCTTCACCTTCTTGATGTTGGGCTTCCGACCCTTGCGCACCAGCTGGCTGATTGTTGGCAACGAGAACCTCGAAGTTCATGCTCGCGGAGTGAAATATGCTGTCTTGCCCACGGCGATTCGGCGCGGATGCCGATTCGGGCTTCAACGACGGTGCCCCATGTGGCAATCAGAGTGGGCACACACGAAGGCGTCCCAGACACGGGACACCGAACGCGGAGTATACGGAACACCCGTTCGAGGTGTCAACCGAAGCCCCCGCCGCGGCATTGGGCGCTACCGAGGTCCACTGGGACAAGCGTCCAGCAGACGCGGACTACTCCAGCAGACGCGGACTACATGGTCCTCGCCGATCCCGAGGGCAACCGCTTCTGCGTCGTGGACGCCAACTGAGGCGTCACTGCCTTCCGCCAAGGACACATCGGGGGTTGAACCCCGAAATGTGCTTGCACGAGGTCAGGTCATGGCGCGAAGAGCGCTCCATGTGCTCGCGGAAGGACAATCCGCGGGCTTCAGCCTCTGGTATGTGTTCCACCCAGGACATCCCGGCCCTGTGACGAGTCGACCAGCTCGTCAGATTGCGCGCAACGCGCACTGTG
>JACDHU010000219.1 GCA_013820865.1 Chloroflexota bacterium | reverse complement strand
CTGGGAGCCGGGGCGCTTGGCGGCGACCGGCGCCGCGGCGACGAGAATGGTGGCCAGCAACACGATGAGCGACAGCGCCATCGCCGTCGATCTCTGCATGGGCTGGAAGGAAGCTACCGACATCTGTGTTCGAACCTCCGGGCAAGGTATTGGGACGCGAGTGCGTCGAATGGGGCGGCACGGCTCGGGACCTCGGCGGCAGCCATGCCTCCGCTGAATTCAGGTAGTAGGCTACTCCGCCGGTGTCATGCGCGCGTCAAACATGCGCGGCGTGGTGCTCGGCTGCACCGCCGTCGCCGGAGTCCGAGGTTTCGTCAGGCGGCGGCTTCCGCGAGCGCCTCCGGGTGCTTCACGCGCTCATCGGCGACGATCAGGCCATCCCGCATGCGCAGGATGCTATCGCAGAACGCGCCGACCTCCGCGTCATGGGTGACGAGGATCACCGTCTGTCCCCGTTCCCGATTGAAGCGGCGCAGCAGTTGCAGGACTTCCACCGAGCGGCCAGAGTCGAGGTTGCCGGTGGGCTCGTCACCCATCAGAAGCATCGGCTCGTTCACGAGCGCCCGGGCGATGAGCCGGCATACTCCCCCGCCAGCGCCACGTTCTCGGCGGCGGTCAGCTTCGGGACCGGGTTGAACGACTGGAACCGCGTCCCGGGACCGGGCCTGGGCCACTATTTGGCGATGAATCGGTCGTCCCAGGCTTCGCCGATGCGCTCAATGAGCTCGTCAAGCGAGTCCACGCTCAGGGCGGGCTGCACGCCATCCGGCGGGCGCTGGATGACACCCCATGGACCCCGCCGGAGCCAGACGGCACGCATCCCCGCTCGAGCAGAAGGCAGCACGTCATTGTCAATGCGATCTCCGACATAGGCGACTGACCCCGGTTGGGGCCCGCCCATCAGCTCCCGCGCCTTCGCAAAGAACGCCGGATGCGGCTTCGCGACCTCCATCCCCTCGCTCATCGCCATGACTTCCGCGTCGACGCCGATGGCGCGCAGCTCATCGGCACGCGAGGCGGGCTGGTTGGCAACGATCGCGAGCCGATATCCAGCGTCGCGCAGACAATCGAGCCCGCGCAGCGCATCGGGGTAGAGGTCGTGCGCCTGGAAACCGCCATAGGCGTCCTCGACCGATGCCATGCGCAACCGCCAGTCATCGGCGCCGAAGATCGGGAAGACGTCACGGTGCTCCCCGCCGCGTTCGATCACCGCGCCGAGGGCGGCCAGGAAGGTCAGGCGCGGGACGCCCAGCTCATCGGCCCAGATGGACCAGACGCGCGTCTCGTCGATCAGCGTCTCGCCGACGTCCAGGCACACCCAGCGCTGGCTCATGTCCCTCGCGACCGGCGGCGCTCAATGAGGCGCGCGGCGAGGCCTTCCAGCTCCTCGATGCCGAATGGCTTGCGAAGGGCGTACACGTCGGGAAGGGCGCGCAATGCGTCACCATGCTCCTCGAGCGAGCGGATGTCGCCGGTGCAGACGATGATCGGCACTTCCGCCAGGCCCGGACGCGCACGCATGGCCTCGACGAATGCCACGCCAACGGGCTGGTCGCTCCAACCGCCGCCGATCCGCAGGTCCACGATCACGAGCTCCGGTTCGCACTCCTCGATGTCCTCGGGGCTGCTCGGAAGCTCCAGGAAATGGCAGGCCACCTCGGCGCCCAACGCCTCACCCAGAATCTCCTCGACGAGAGAGATGAACGGCTCGTCATCATCAACGATGCAGATTCTGGGCGGGTCGTCGCCGAAGCCATTGATGCTCATGTCGTCCTCGAGCGTAGCAGCCCTCGCCGCCTGGAGAAGTCGCACGGGAACGGTTGGCGATGTCGTCTCGGAGGACTCTGATGCCCGCAGCGACGGCATTTGTCCCAACGGTAACCCTCGTTGTCGCATACGCCTTCGTGGGCGTTATTAGCCGGCCCATGGCAACGACGGCGTCGTCCTTCACGCTCACCGGAAGGGCCGATGCGTCAGAGCCTGCCCCTATTGCCCGCATGGACAGCAATCGTCCCAACGGGAGCGATCGGGTCACTCGCGGCGAACCACCGCCGCGCCGGTCTACCCTGTGCCAGTGAGGAAGTCTCTTGCGTGACCTGATTCGCATCGGTCTGGCGGCGGTGATGGTCGTCTCCGGGGTTGCGCACTTCGTCAACCCGCGGCCCTACGTCCAGCACCTCCCCGAGGCTGTGCCGTTCCGAGAAGAGATCATCGCGATCACGGGCGTGATGGAACTGGTGCTGGCAGCCGGGCTCGTGGGGCCGACGAGGTTCCGCCGGCCGACGGGCATCGCCCTGGCCGTGTTCCTGGTGCTCATCTTCCCGGCAAACGTCTATGCGGCGGTGAGCCAGGTACCCATCGACGGCGTACCGACCGGCTGGGTCCGCTGGGCGCGTTTGCCACTCCAGCTACCGCTCATCGCCGCATCGCTATGGTCCACGCGCCGGCGACGCCCGTGACGGCGCCGCAGGACGAGCGCGCGAGAATTTTTCTCTCGCCGCTCCGTGCTGGGACGATCCACCGATGGCTGCTTGACACTCTATACCCTTAGGGTATACGCTCGGTGTATGAGTGTTCCGCACGCCATTCTCGGACTCCTCCACCAGCGCCCGCATCACGGCTATGACCTCAAGCAGCAGTTTGACCGGATGTTCAGCCCGGATCGTCCCCTGCCATTCGGACAGGTGTACGCGACGCTCGCCCGACTCCAGCGTGATGGGCGCGTCGAGCCGGCCGGCGTCGAGCCCGGCGCAGGACCAGAACGCAAGCACTACGCGATCACGGTCGCCGGCGCGAATGAGTTCGAGCGATGGCTGGCCGAGCCTGTCAGACCGGAGCCGCAGCTTCAGACTCTGTTGTTCACCAAGGTGGTGCTCGCCATCATCGTCGGCGAGCGCGCGGAGCCGCTCCTTGATCGGCAACGCTCAACGCACATCGCCCGCATGCGCGAGCTGACCACCTTTCGCCGTGACGCCCCGATCACCGAAGGGCTGCTCGCGGACCACGCCATCTACCACCTCGAGGCCGATCTGCGCTGGATCGACGCGACGGCCGCCCGCCTGGAAGAGCTGCGTCGCACGCTCTCCATCCCGAGCAACATTGGAGACGCCCCATGACCGACATCATCCTCGGCGCCGAGGGCCTGGTGAAGCGCTTCGGCCAGACCGACGCGCTTCGTGGAATCGACCTCGCGGTCGAGCGCGGCGAGATTCTTGCGATCCTGGGGCCATCGGGCTCCGGAAAGTCGACGCTCCTGCACTGCCTCGCCGGCATCCTGCCCGCAGACGGCGGAAGCGTCACCTATGACGGGCGGCGGATCGATCAGCTGACGGAGGCCGAGCGCAGCGCGCTGCGGCGATCAGCGTTCGGATTCGTCTTCCAGTTCGGTCAGCTCCTCCCCGAGCTTCCGGCGCTCGAGAACGTTTCCCTGCCGCTTCTTCTCGACGGAGTTGGAAGGCGCGAGGCGAATGAGCGCTCTCGGGACGCACTGGCCAGCTTCGGCGTCGCTGCGCTCGCCGGCGTCCTTCCGGGCGCCATGTCCGGCGGCGAAGCGCAGCGTGTCGCGGTCGCCCGCGCGCTGGTGGCGCGACCACGAGTCGTGTTCGCCGACGAACCAACCGGCTCACTCGACTCGCACAACGGCGAGCGAGTGATGGAGCGCTTCACGGACCTCGTCCGGGAAGC
>JACDHU010000218.1 GCA_013820865.1 Chloroflexota bacterium | reverse complement strand
TCGAATCGGTCCAGGGTGAACAGGACGAGTGCGACGCCGACCATCGATTGCGCCACCCGAGCGATCTGCATCGACAGCAGGACGCGGGCGAGCGTCGGGACGCGCAGCAGAGCACGGTAGGAGCGGTCGACGGGGTGATTCACGGGACCCCGATTCTATCCGGCGTCCGTGTCCTTGCCGGAGGCCGCATCAGGGGTTGAGCACCCCAAATTGCTCTTGTCGGAGTACATCTGGGCCGATTCGCCGCTGGATCAGTCCTTCAGCAAGCACAGTTCGGGGTTCAACCCCCGATATGCACTTCCACGATTGACGACGCAGTTCCATCGATACGCGGATGACCACTGCGCAGGGCGGGTCAGCCTGCCATGATCCGGCGCATGGACACGCTGAATCACGAGGAGTCACGAGGTCGCCGCGAGCGATGGTGGCGCTCCGCGTTCATCGTGCTGGCGACCATCTACGTGGCACTGCTACTTGCCGCGCTGCTGGTCCAGATCCTGGGCGGCTTTGCGCAGATTCTGTTGATCCTGTTCATGGCGTGGCTGCTGGCCTTCGTGCTCTCGCCGGTCGTTGCCTGGATCGACGAGCGAGACCGGATGCCGCGCGGGGTCGCGATTGGCGTCGTGTACGCCGCGACGCTCGTCGGGAGCGGATTCGTGCTGTTCTACGCAGTGTCCTCCATCGGCTCTTCCATGGGCGAGATGGCCGACGACTTCCCGTTGACTCGAGCCCGCATCGAAGGCACGGTGCGTGGCTGGGAAGAAGCGATTTCATTCGGACGGTTCGCACCCGACCTCGTGGAGCTCTACCGCGACGTGGAGGCAACGGTCGCGCGCGCCGCGGGATCCGTCATCGGTGAGGTGCCGCAGGTGACGGTGGCCGTGCTTGGTGCGCTGGTGCTCGTCATCATCATCAGCCTCTACATGCTTGCCGATAGCCAGCGCATATTGGCCAAGATCAACCGGGTGATCCCGACGCGCTATGCCGACGAGGTCGAGATTCTCGAGCGCACGGTCTCGAAGGCGTTCGGTGGCTTCCTCCGTGCCCAGGTGATCCTGGCCGGCATCCAGACGGTCCTGACGCTTGCGGTTGTGATCCTGCTGGGTCTTCCGTACGGATTCATCATCGGCGCCCTGTCGGCCCTGGCGATGCTTGTTCCGTTCTTCGGTCCGCCGCTGGCGCTGATTCCTCCCATCCTCGCGACCGCGATCTTCGCGCCCGAGTGGCTGCTGTTCGTCGCGCCCGTGCTGCTCATCGTGCAGACGGTGCTCGTCAACTACCTTCAGCCCCGGCTGATGCGCGAGGCGTTGGGCATGCACCCGATCCTCGTTCTCGTCGGCCTGCTGGTCGGTGCCAAGGTGGCTGGCCTGTGGGGAGCGCTCTTCGGCATCCCGATTCTCGCGGTCGGTAACGTCTTCTTCAACTACATGATCAACCTGCGCACCATCGAGGAGACCACTGTCGAAGAGGTTGATGACGTTCTCGAGGAGCTCCGCGAGGAGTCACCCGACGCGAGCCACGAAGAACTCGTCGCGTTGGCTGCTGACCGGGTCGAAGCAGAGGCCGATGCGGAGGCCGCCACGGACGGCGAGGCCGGGGCGACCGGAGTGACCCAGGCGATGGATTCGGCGTCAGGCGAGCTGCGTGCCGCTGCCGGTGACCTGCGCGAGGCGGCGGGGGAGCAGCGAAGCGCGGCCGGCGAGATCGGCGAATCGGCCACTGACCTGAAAGGCGTGGTCGACAAGCTGTCCGAGGAGCGTCGGCGAGAGCGTTAGCGACCCGCCGGCAATGACTCGCGGTGCAGCTGGCACTCGCGCTGCACGAGGGCATCGAGCTCGACGACCGAGAAAGGCTTGTCGCGCGCCGGTGACGTGAACGACAGGATCCGATCGCCGGTCAGGAGCACTACCGGAACGCTGTTGAGCTGCGGATCGCGAGCCACGGCGCGTGCCAGGTCCCAGCCATCCATGCGAGGCATGCGCACGTCCGACAGCACGACACATGGAACGTTGCCGTCACGCAACCGATCCAGCGCATCCTGCCCGTTCATGGCGACGCGGACGTGGTGGCCAGCTGCTTCGAGAGCGTCGACGTAGAGGGATCGCACGCTCGCCTCGTCGTCAACGACAAGGACCGAATGAATCTTCGCCATGTCGCCCGTCGGTTGCACGCGGTGTGCCCATGACGAACGGCTGATGGTCCGGCCGCCGGGGGGGTACCCGAATGCTGCCGGGTCAGGGGGTCCGCCCGGACGACCTGCCTACAGACCGCTCCGGCATGGCTCGATACGGTACCGATGGGCGCCGAGCCGCCCGATTCCAACCCTCTTCCTCACCTCGGAGCACCACCGGATGTCCGTTCCCGCAGATCGATTGCCGCGCCGAGTCATGACCCGCACGCTGGGGTTCGGCCTCAGCGCCCTCGTCGCGGCTGGCATGCTCACCTGGAGCCCGGCAGTGACCAGCGGCTGGAACCAGGGAAGCGCCGAGGCTACCCTCTGGCAGCTCCTCAACGGGGCGCGCACGAACAACGGCATGGCGCCGCTGCAGGAGCACGGCACGCTCGTCAGCCTGGCCCGATGGCGCAGCTCGGACATGCTGGCCAAGGACTACTTCAGTCACACCATCGCCGGCTGCGGGTGCCTGGTCTATCCCTACTACGACAACAACGGCCTGAGCTACGAGTGGGCCGGGGAGAACATCGGCTGGAACTCCGGCCTGGATGACTCGTATTCACCCGTTCGCGTCCACGAGAAGTTCATGGCCTCGCCCGGCCACCGCGTCAACGTGCTCGACCGTCGTTTCACGCATGGTGGCGTTGGCGCCGCTGCGGCCGACAACCAGCGATTCCAGGGGTACGTCCAGAACACGCGGATGTACACCGAACTCTTCCTCCAGGCGCCTTCCGCAGCCCCTGCACCACCGCCGCCTCCGCCATCTCAGCCGCCCGCACCGGCGCCTGCGCCCGCGCCTCAGCCACCTTCCGGGGGTGGCGCTTCGGCTCCGGTCCCCGCGCCAGTCGCCGCTCCCGCAGCCCCGGCGCCCGCGGCTCAGCCCAAGCCGAAGGCGGAGTCCAAGCCGAAGGCTCAGCCCAAGCCGAAGGCGGAGTCCAAGCCGAAGGAGTTTGCCGTCGACTCGCCACGACGACCGGTGTCCGCTGCGGGGCTGGAGGGCGTGGCAACGCTCGTCTCCTCGCCGAACCGGGATGACGTGACCTCACGACTGATGGTCGAAGAGCACGCGGCCGCTCGCGCAACGGTGATGTCGGTGAGCGTTGCCTCGGTCACGGTCGACGAGCCGGTGGCCGTTGATCTCGAGGTCACCGCCGCGCCGGCAAGCGAGCCTTGGCCGCTCGATGGGATCATCGGCGCCGTGCTGGGGTTCCTCTTCGGCTGATTCGGCGCCTCGTCGATCGGTACACTGCGGGCGTGACCGTGATTCTCGAAGCGCGCGACCTCGTCAAGCGCTATCCACTCGGCGACACCGAGGTCGATGCCCTGCGTGGCGTGTCGCTCGCCGTGGAGCAGGGCGAGTTCGTCGCGATCATGGGCACGTCCGGCTCCGGCAAGTCGACCATGCTGCACCTGCTGGGCGGCCTGGACCTCCCGAGCTCGGGCGAGGTCGTGATCGACGGAATCAGCATCTCCGGCCTTGACGAGGAACAGCGAACCCTCACGCGCCGCGCGAAGACCGGATTCGTCTTCCAGTT
>JACDHU010000217.1 GCA_013820865.1 Chloroflexota bacterium | reverse complement strand
GCTGGCGGGCAATAGCCCGGCAGATGGGGGCCAGATCATGTCATCCGCGCTCCGAGCCGGCCGCTCACGACGCGCTTTCGCTGCTGATGCCCGCCACAACGGCATTTGTCCCAACGGGCATGGCTTTCTGTCCTGAAAGGACGTCTAGGCGGTGGTGAGGTCCGCAGCGGCCTGCGCGGCGCGGAGGGAGGCATAGGCCGGCTTGATCTGCTCGTTGATGATCCGCAGCCTTCCGTCGAAGGACCAGAAGGCGGACTTCATGGCGTTGAGCGTCAGCCACTCCATGTCCTCAAGGCCGATCCCGAACGTCCGCGACAGCGTGGCGAACTCGCTCGACAGGCTGATGCCGCTCATGAGCCGGTTATCGGTATTCACCGTTACCCGGAAGCGAAGGCGTCGCAGGAGATCGATCGGATGCTCCTCGATGCTCGCCGCCGCGCCGGTGTGCACGTTCGAGGTCGGGCACATCTCGAGCGGGATGCGCCGATCGCGCACGTATGACGCCAGCCGGCCGAGCGCCACGCGCCCATCGGGACGAACCGTGATGTCGTCCACGATCCGCACTCCGTGGCCCAGTCGCTCGGCGCCGCACCACTGGAGCGCCTCCCAGATGGAAGGCAGGCCGAACCCCTCGCCGGCATGGATCGTGAAGTGGAAGTTCTCCCGCGCGATGAGGTGGAATGCGTCGAGGTGCCGCGTCGGCGGGTAGCCCGCTTCCGGCCCGGCGATATCGAATCCGACCACACCGGCGTCCCGGTGGCGAACCGCCAGCTCGGCAATCTCGACCGATTTCGCCGCCTGGCGCATCGCAGTGACGATCAGCCCAATCGTGATCGGCCTCTCGGCGGACCCCTGCCGAAACCCGTCGAGCATGGCCGTCACCGCCTCGTCCAACGAAAGGCCGCCATCGGTCAATAGCTCGGGAGCCATGCGCACTTCGGCATAGACGACCCCGTCGGCAGCCAGATCCTCCGCGCATTCGGCGGCGATTCGCTCGATCGCGTCCCGCGTCTGCATGACGGCCACGGTGTGCCGGAACCCGTCAAGGTAGAGCTCCAGCGACTTGCGATCGGCACCGGAGGTGAACCACTTCGCCAGCTCATCCGCATCGGTGGTCGGCAACTCGCGGTACCCGACCTCGGAGGCGAGCTCCATCACCGTCGAGGCGCGCAGGCCGCCGTCAAGGTGGTCGTGCAGCAGCACCTTCGGCGCCCGCCGCGCGATCTCCTTCGTGACGATGGGGTCGAGATCCATGCCCGGATCTTACCGGGTCAGCGATGGTTCTCATCCGCGTCATCGGGGCGTCACGGTCCGGACATACACTCCCCGCGAATGGCCACCATCCTGATCGTCGACGATGACCCGAAGATTCGCGATCTCCTCCGACTCTACGTGGAGCGTGAGGGACATCGCGTGGTGGAGGCCGGCGATGGTCCGGCCGCGCTCGAGGTTGCCGCCCGGACGCAGCCGGATCTCGTGCTGCTCGACGTGATGCTGCCCGGCCTCGACGGCATCGAGGTCTGCCGACGGTTGCGCGCCTCGTCCGCCGTGCCAATCCTGCTGTTGACCGCCCGCAGCGGCGACGCCGACAAGATCATCGGCCTGGACACTGGCGCCGATGACTACGTCGTCAAGCCGTTCAGCCCGCGAGAGCTCATGGCGCGCGTCCGCGCCCACCTGCGCCGTCACCGGCCGACGGCGGAAGATGAACCGGTCCTCATTTCCGGCGCGCTGGCGCTTGATCCCGGTGCCATCGAGATCCGGATGGCTGACCACGTCGTAGACGCCACCGCATTCGAGTTCCGCATCCTTCGTGCGCTCATGCAACGTCCGGGGCGCGTCTTCAGCCGCGATGAGCTGATCGACGCGATCCACGGCGCCGACGACCCCGGCATCATCGACCGCACCATCGACGTGCACCTCGGACGGCTGCGGCGCAAGCTCGGCGACGATGCGACCACGCCGCGTTACATCGCCACTGTCCGATCGGCCGGCTACAAGTTCGTCGGCCCTGTCGAGCGTCACGCTCCCGGGTCGGACTGAACGAATGCCCTCGCTGCGGCTGAGGCTCATCGGCCTGTTCGTGCTCACTGCCATGGTGGTGGCCGGCGTTATCATCGTGGCCGTCGAGCGCTTCAGCGCCGAGCAGCTCAAGGACCTGCTCATGGAGGGAAACTTCTCGCCGACCGAGGCGGAACTCATGTTCGACGAGTACGTCGGGCGCGTGCTCCTCATCGGCGCCGTCGTGGCGGTACTCCTTGGCTCCCTCACCGGCTGGTGGTTCCTGCGCCGCGTCCTCCGTCCGCTCGACCGCCTTACGCAAGCCACCCGTGCCATTGCGGCGGGTGACCTCGGGACGCGCGTGCCGGAGCCGCCCGACCCGGAGCTGCGCTCACTGGCCACCTCGTTCAACCGCATGGCCTCATCCCTGGAACGGGCCGAGACGCTGCGTCGGTCACTGGTCGAGGACATGGCGCACGAGCTGCGGACTCCGCTGACCAGCCTGCGCGGCTACACCGAGGCCCTCAGCGACGGCGTCATCGAGCCGACTCCGGAGATGCTCCGCAACGTGCACGAGGAGATCGAACGCCTCACGCGCTTGGTCGAAGGTTTCGATCAGCTCGCCCGCGGCGATCACGAAGCGCGGATCGAACGGCGCACCGATATCGACCTCACAGCGGTCGTGGCCCGCACGATGGAACTCGCGTCACCGGAACTGGCACGCCGATCAATCGGCACGCGATTGGAGACCGATCACAACCTGACGATCGTGAGGGGAGAGCCGGACGGTATCGGCCAGGTCGTTTCAAACCTCGTTCACAACGCCGGACGCTTCACCGACGACGGCGGCTCGATCATCGTCCGCCTCCACGCGGAGGACGGCGCGGTGACCTGCACCGTCGAGAACACCGGTACCGCCATTCCGCCCGACGAACTGCCGCTCATCTGGGAGCGCCTGCACCGCGTGGATCCATCACGCTCGCGCGGCAGCGGAGGCGCGGGCATCGGCCTCGCAATCGTGCGCCAGGTCGTGGAGGCACATGGCGGGCGCGTCGGCGCGGAGTCCTCCAACGGTCGAACCCGGATCTGGTTCAGCCTTCCGATCGAGCGCTGACGCCGACGTTGCTCCCGCGCTCGTCGAACCGTGCTCGATTACGATGCCCGCGTGTCATCCGCCATCACGTCCATCACGGTCATGGCATGGCTCGCGGCGGGCTTGGCGGCGGGCGCGTCGCTGCTGCATTGGGCTGCCGGCGAGAACACCACCCATCAGGCGTCGGCAGGGAGCGTCCTCCTCATCGTGGCGGCTTCGGCCCAGGTGCTTCTCGCCATGCTGCTCGTCCTGGCGCCATGGCGCGGTGCCGGAGCGCGCCGGGCCGGCCTGGAGCGACCGGTGTACGTGGCGGGCGCGGCCCTGAACACCGCCATCATCCTCGCCCTGGCCCTGCCGCTCGTGCTGGCGCCATCAGCCGACTCTCATCCTTCTGCTCATGCGATGGCGCAGGCCGAAGGGATCGGGCCCCTCAACATCGTTGCGCTGGCCATGGAAGTCATCCTCGTCGGCCTCTTGCTCTGGATGGTCCGCCTCGCCGGCCGGCCAGCGCCGGTCAGGGACTACTGAGGAAGGCCATCGCGCCGCACCACGACGGCAATGAGAACCACCGACGCGGCGGCGACGATGACCACAGCCGCTGCCCCGGGCGCGAACCCGGGCGC
>JACDHU010000216.1 GCA_013820865.1 Chloroflexota bacterium | reverse complement strand
CATCCAGGACATGGATCCGCTCGACGACGTGGTGCGCGGCATTGACTGGGCACTGAAGCCGGCCGCTCGCGTGGTACTGCTCATGACCCATCCGGCCTTTCGCCAGCCTCGACACTCGGGCTGGGGTTTCGACGAGGGACGGAAGCTGACGTATCGGCGCATTGATGGCTACCTGACCGAGCTTGCGGTGCCGATGAAGTCGCTGGGCGGCGGATTACCGACGCGGAGCTTCCATCGGCCGATCAGTGCCTACATCAACGCACTCGCCGATGCCGGCTTCGCCACCGATGCGATGCTCGAGATCCCCGACCTGCCGCCGGATCGACGGCCCGGCAACGTCGCACGTGGCGATGCCCGCGCCAATGCCGAGATCCCGATCTTTTTGGGCCTGCGCGCCAACCGTCGCTGAGGCGCCGAGGTCCGAGCTACGTATTGCAGTCAGACAACCACTGACGTGCACCCGAGCAACTTCGCTCGTTTCGCGGGAGAATGCGCGTCCGCGCTCACGCATAGGACGGATCTCATGACCATGACCACTTCCCGCCGATCACCCGCCGCCGCCGCGGTGCTCATCGCCGTGCTGCTCCTGTTCGGGGCAGCCACCTTCGTCGCCGGCCTCGCCGTGGGCAACGGGGAAGTGGCGAGCGCCGACCCCTCCGCCACGCCGGCACCATCGGTCACTGTGCCGTCGGAAGCCGCAACGCCGCAACCGACGCCGGGGCCGACACCGATTCTCGAGACGATCACCTGCGCCGAGGCATCTGAAGCCTTCGCCGTCCTGTGCGAGACGTACGCGCAGATCAAGAGCGACTACGTCGATGAAGTGTCCGACGAGGAGCTCGTCGACGGCGCCGTCCGCGGCATGATCGAGTACGGGCTCGCCGACCCATATTCCGGCTACTCGCCGCCGAGCCAGTATGGAGAGGCGCAAGATAGCCTCTCCGGCGAGTTCAGCGGCATCGGTGCCGAGGTCGGGATGGAGAACCTCGCCGATCCGGACGATCTCGCCGCTTGCACGGTGGTCACCACGACGTGCGCCATGGTGATCGTCGCGCCGCTCGATGGGTCGCCAGCCGAGGCGGCCGGGCTGCGTCCGGGCGACCAGGTGCTCGAGATCGACGGCACGTCGACCATCGGGGGCTCATTGAGCACCCTCGTGTTCGATGTCCGCGGCGAGTCCGGCACCGATGTGACACTCACCGTCCAGCGCGATGACGAGGAGCTCGACATCACCATCACGCGCGCGGTGATCGATCTCCAGGAGGTGAACGCCGAGATGCTCGAGGATGGCATCGGCTATATCGCCCTCACCTCATTCACCGATCGCGCCAGCGGGCTGTTCCGCGACGCGCTCCAGTCGCTGCTCGACCAGGGCGCAACCGGCATCGTGTTCGATCTGCGCTCGAATCCGGGCGGCTATATCGTTGCGGCGCAGGGGATCACCAGCCAGTTCGTCAGCAGCGGTGAGCTGCTGTTCACGGTTGAGTCCGGCGACGACGTGCAGGAATGGCGCGCCGAGTCCGGCATCGCCCAGAGCGATGCGATCGAGGTGATCGTGCTGGTCGACGGCGGGTCCGCATCGGCTTCGGAGATCGTGGCTGCCGCGCTCCAGGAGACCGGACGCGCCACCATCATGGGCGAGCCGACCTTCGGCAAGAACACGGTCCAGATCTGGCGCGACCTGCCCAACGGTGGCGGCCTGCGTCTCACCACTGACCGATGGTTCACTCCGGAGCACAACTCCGCGGCACCCGGTGGCATCCTTCCTGATGTGACCGTGGCGGCACCGGAAGATCCGCTTTCGGAGGCCGATCCGCAGCTCGACCGCGCCGTGGAGACCCTCCGCGGGAGGTGACCATCACAACGCTTCGAAGTGAGCATTGTCCGAGTCAGGCGGTTTCGCCGCCACCCAGGATGCGCAGGTAGAGGTCCGGGTCGACGTTGCCGCCGGACAGGATGACGACCCGCGCGTTGTCGCCGTCGGCGCGTGGCACTGAGCTGGCGAGGTGCGCGCCCATGGCGGCCGCGCCGGAGGGTTCGATCACCAGGCGCGCCCGGGTCGCGAGCTGGCGCATGGCATCGGCCATCTCATCTTCGGCGACGGTGACGATCTCGTCCATGAAGCGCCGCAGGTGCTCGAACGGGAGCGGACCGAGCGAGTTCGTGCGCAGTCCGTCGGCCATGGTGCGACCGGTCTGTACGGCGGTCCAGTGCACCAGCTTGCCGCGCTCGAGCGACTCCTTGGCGTCGGCGGCAAGCTCCGGCTCGACGCCGACCACGCGCGCGGAAGGCCTCAGCGCCTTGACCGCGGTCGCAACACCCGCACTCAACCCACCGCCGGAGACGGGAACCAGAACACTCGTCACGCCGGGCAGATCCTCCACGATCTCGAGGCCGCATGTTCCCTGGCCGGCAATGATGGCCGGGTCGTCGTATGGCTCGACCATGACCAGGCCGCGCGCCTCGACCAGCGCCAGCGCGCGCTGATGGCGCTCCTCGGAGTCCGATCCGGTGAACACGATCTCGGCGCCATCACGCTCGACGCCGTCGATCTTCACGCGCGGCGCATCGGACGGCATGCAGATGACGGCCTTCGCACCCAGCAGCCGTGCGGCACGTGCGACCGCCTGCGCGTGGTTGCCGGACGAGTAGGTGACGACGCCGCGGGCGCGCTCGGCATCGGTCAATGAAGCGACCTTGTTATACGCACCGCGCATCTTGAATGCGCCGACCGGTTGAAGCGACTCGGGCTTGAGCCAGGTGGTGTCGTCCCACTGCAGGAGCGGAGTCCGGGTGGCCACGCCGCGGATGCGCTCGGCAGCTTCGCGAATCTCCTCGATGCTGACGATGTGCGGCCCATCCATCAGTAGGCGCGGGCCCAGGTCGCGACGTCGACGCCGGGATTGCCGCAATGCACGCAGGCGGCGCCGGGATCCGCCGGCTCGAGTGGCAGGAAGCGAATCGTCGCCTTCGTCTTGGTGCTGATCTCCGCTTCGCAGGCAGCGTCGCCGCACCAAGCCCCGATCCAGAAACCGCCCTGCTCCGCGACGCCCGTGGCGAATGCGTCAAACGAGTTGATCTCGTGGGTGTTCGTCTCGCGGTAGGCGAGCGCATCGGCATAGAGCGCCTTCTGGACCGATGCGAGCCGCGCCGCCATTCCACCGGCCACGTCAGCCAGGGCGACCTCCTCCTTGTCGCCGCCCAAGCGGCTGGCGAGAACCACGCGGTCCGCAGCGACGTCACGCGGGCCGAGCTCGATGCGGATCGGCACGCCCTTGAGCTCCCACTCGGCGAACTTGTATCCCGGGCGATGCTGGTCGCGGTCGTCCAGACGCACCCGGACACCCGTTGATGCAAGGTCGGCGCGGAGCTTCTCCGCCACGCCGAGAACGGAGGCGCGCTCGTCATCGGTCCGGAAGATGGGGACGATGGCGACCTGGATGGGCGCGACCGCGGGCGGCAGACGCAGGCCGGCGTCGTCGCCATGGGCCATGATCGTGCCGCCGATCATGCGGGTCGAGAAACCCCATGACGTGCCCCAGGCGTGCTCGGTCGCGCCATCGGCGTTGAGGAAGGTGACGTCGTACGCCTTGCCGAAGTTCTGGCCGAGGAAGTGGCTGGTCCCGCACTGGAGGGCACGCGCGTCGCGCATCAGGCCCTCGATGCAGTACGTCTCGACCGCGCCGGGGAATCGCTCGCCGGGTGACTTGCGTCCCTT
>JACDHU010000025.1 GCA_013820865.1 Chloroflexota bacterium | reverse complement strand
GGGCGCGATGCCTGCGCAAACGGCTTGCGGGGACGATTCGAGCCGGATATGATCCTCTGCGTCCGAAGGTCAGGCTCTTCTCCCCCCGGAGCCTGGCCTTCGGCGTATCCGTCCAATATTGCGTGTGCTCCCCGCGGCGACGCCTCGTGCTGATCGCTGCGGCGGCGGATGCGATAATCGGCATCCAGCACCACGCACACGCTTGAGGCCCACCAGACCGATGGCAACCACGCCACGCATGAAGATCACCTACGCGACGCTGTCCGCCGACAACGAGGAACTCCAGTCCGCCTTCGACGCCGCGCTCGAACGCGCGCGAGCCGCCCTCGGCGAGACCTATCCGATGATCATCGGCGACGAAGAGCGAACGTCCAACGACACCTTCGAGGACCGTTCGCCCATCGATCGCGAGCTCGTGATCGCGCGCTTTCCAACGGGCACCCGCACGGACGTGCAGGATGCGATCGCCGCCGCGCGCGCCGCCTACCCGGCCTGGCGCGCCACGCCCTGGCGCGAGCGTCTCGCAATCCTGCGGCGCGCGGCCGACCTGATCAGCGAGCGCCAATTCGACTACGCGGCGCTCATGACCCTTGAAGTGGGCAAGAATCGGCTCGAGGCGCTCGGCGACGTCGAGGAGACGGCGGACCTACTGCGCTACTACGGAGACGAGTTCGAGAAGGCGGATGGCTTCGTGAAGCCGATGGGCTCGCTCTCGCCAACGGAGAAGACCAGATCGGTCCTGCGCCCCTACGGCGTGTTCGGCGTGATCAGCCCGTTCAACTTCCCGATGGCGCTGGCCGGCGGTCCGTCGGGCGGCGCGATGATCGCCGGTAACACCGTCGTCCTGAAGCCGAGCTCCGACGCGCCGCTCTCTGGCTGGAAGTTCGGCGAGGCGCTGCGTGACGCGGGCCTCCCCGACGGGGTGTTCAACCTCGTCACCGGACCCGGCGAGACGGTCGGCGCGGAGCTCCAGGAGAACCCCGGTATCGACGGCATGGTCTTCACCGGCAGCTACGAAGTCGGCATGGACCTGTATCGCAGCTTCACGAAGGATTATCCCCGACCGATCATCACTGAGATGGGTGGGAAGAACCCGGCCATCGTGATGAAGAGTGCCGACCTCGATGAGGCAGCAGAGGGAGTGATGCGCTCCGCTTTCGGCTTCGACGGACAGAAGTGCAGTGCCAACTCGCGGGTCTATGTCGAGGCCCCGGTGGCCCGCGAGTTCGTCGCGAAACTGGTGGAGAAGACGCGAGAGATTACCATCGGCGACCCCACCGAACGCGAGAACTGGATGGGTCCGGTGATCAACCAGCGCGCCCTCGACACCTTCAGCAAGGCCGTCGAAGAGGCCCGGGCCGATGGTGGCACCATCGAGGTCGGCGGCGAGACGGACACGACGCGTGGCTTCTTCCCGACTCCCACCGTGGTCACCGGGCTTCCGCTCGAGCATCGGCTCTTCCACGACGAACTGTTCGTGCCATTCCTCGTGGTCGGTGAGGTCGACTCGCTCGACCAGGCGCTGCACGAGGCGAACGACACCG
Source organism: Chloroflexota bacterium (assembly GCA_013820865.1). Classification (GTDB taxonomy): domain Bacteria; phylum Chloroflexota; class Limnocylindria; order QHBO01; family QHBO01; genus JACDBZ01. Next base: position 10,184 of record JACDHU010000025.1, on the reverse strand, counting down.
CCTACGGGCTCACGGCCGGCATCTTCAGCAAAGACGACGGCGAGATCCGGCGCTTCCTCGACACCATCCAGGCCGGCGTGGTGTACGTGAACCGGCGCGCCGGTGCCACGACCGGGGCATGGCCGGGCATCCAGAGCTTCGGAGGCTGGAAAGGATCCGGCTCGTCCGGCAAGAGCGGCCTGGGTCCGTATTACGTCCAGCAATTCCTGCGCGAGCAGTCGCAGACCGTCATCGGCGACGAGGTCCCGACCCTGTGACGCGCCGCTTCGCGGACGATATCCCGGACGAAACCGTCGTCGAGTCCTCGGGCTGGTTCGCGGTGCAGTTGCGATATGCGTACCTGTCCGGCGAGCCGGGCGAGGCCTCACTGGTGGAGGATCGCGTGATCCTGGTGGATGGCTCCGACGAGGAGGCGGCACTGGGACGAGCAGTCGAGATGGCCCCCGAATATGAGGACGAGTACGAGACCGATGCCGGCGAGGCCGGACGAATCCGCTTCGAGGGGATCGTGGCCATCAAGGAGCTCGACGACCTCCCGGGTGCCGGAAGCGAGGTCTGGCACGAGTTCATGTCGCCCGATCCCGCTCGCAACTCCCTGGATCCCGCGGGAGAACCACTCCCGCCGGTCTACCCTGAGGAAATGGCCTTCCCGCGCGCGCACGACGACTGACCGATGAGCGGCTGGCGCCGGGCCGCCTACCGAACCGTTCGGCCGCTCCTGTTCGCCGCCGAGACGGAGTCCGTCCACCACCTGACCCTCCGCGCACTGGCGCTGGCCGGTCGCAGCTCCATCGGACGCACGCTGTGCAGCTTTGCCGCCGGCGTCGCGGATCCGGCGGCTGCGCCGATCGAGCTCATGGGCCTGCACTTTCGCAACCGCATCGGCCTCGGGGCGGGGTTCGACAAGGACGGTGTCGCCATCCGCGGCTGGGCGGCGCTCGGTTTCGGATTCATCGAGCTCGGGACGGTCACGCCGCGTCCCCAGTCAGGCAATGCGAAGCCTCGCCTCTTTCGACTTGCCGCCGATGAAGCGCTCATCAACCGCATGGGCTTCAACAACCGCGGAGCCGATGCGCTGGCGCGGCGCATCGCGACCGCCCGGCCGTACCTGCCCGATGGCTTTGTCATCGGCGTCAACATCGGCCGCAACCGCCACGGCGATGCGGCGGACTATCCCGCCGCCGCTCGGATGGTCGCTGGTGCCGCGGACTACCTGGCCATCAACGTCAGCAGCCCGAATACGCCCGGCCTGCGCGACCTCCAGGAACCGGAGCGCCTGGGCTCGATCCTGACCGATGTCGCCGGTGCGGCGCCCGGTCTTCCGCTGCTCGTGAAATTGTCACCCGACCTGGCGCGCGATGGTCGCGACGCGCTGTTGCGCACCATCGCCGACTCGCGCGCAACGGGCGTCATCCTGTCGAATACCACGGTCGAGCGGCCGGTTCTGCGCTCGCCCGCATCCGCCGAACCCGGCGGGCTCTCCGGTCGGCCCCTGTTGGCGGGCACGCTCGCCGCGGTCGCCGCCGAGGCCGATCGGGCTCTGATCGTCATCGGTTCAGGCGGCATCGACTCCGGGGCGGACGCTCGAGCGTGCGTCGCGGCTGGTGCCGATCTCGTCCAACTCTGGACTGGGATGATCTACGCCGGCCCGGGCCTGATCGGCGGTTCGGTCTCGGCTGCGGGTGGACAACCATCCCTTCCTGCCAGGTACCAATAGCCGTCGGCCTCGGCACGCTCTGATGCTAGGATGCAGCCCATCTAGCCAAGGTGCGCGGGCAGGACGCGCCGCTCCGATACCGGAGTGCTACCCACATGACCACCATGGAAGTCCCCGCCTCAGACGCCGCTGCCCAGAACCCGGGCACGCCGCACATCCAGACCGAGCTTCCCGGCCCGAAGGCCCGTGCGCTCATCGCGCGCGATGAGGCCGTCGCGTCACCGTCACTGACCCGTGCCTATCCGCTCGTGGCCGAATCGGGCTCCGGCATGGTCGTGACCGATGTCGACGGCAACCGCTTCCTGGATTTCGCTGCCGGCATCGCCGTGTGCGCGACGGGACACTCGCATCCGAAAGTGGTCGCCGCGATTCATGAGCAGGCGGATCGGCTCATCCACATCGCCGCGACCGACTTCTACGAACCGCGCTACACCGAGCTCATGGAGCGCCTGGCGGCGATCGCGCCACTCAGCGAGAAGGCACGCGTCTTCCTCACCAACTCAGGTACGGAAGCGGTAGAGGGCGCCATCAAGCTCGCGCGCTATCACACGCATCGGCCCGGGATCATCGCCTTCGAGGGAGCATTCCACGGTCGCACAATGGGCTCGCTGTCCCTGACGAACTCGAAGATCAAGCAGAGAGCCGGATTCGGACCCCTGATCCCGATGGTGCATCACGCGCCCTTTCCGCGCATTCGCGCCTGGCGCGAAGGTTCCGGCGGCGACGGATCAGCCGAGCTGGCTCATCTGAGCGACACGATCTTCGGCCGCCAGATCTCACCTGCGGATGTCGCGGCCATCGTGGTCGAGCCGATCCAGGGCGAAGGCGGCTACTTCCCCGCCCCGAAGGCATTCATGCAGGGCCTGCGCGAGATCTGCAACGAGCACGGCATCCTCCTCGTCGCCGATGAGATCCAGTCCGGCATGGGACGCACCGGCAAGTGGTGGGCGATCGAGCACACCGGAGTCGAGCCCGACATCCTGACCACGGCGAAGGGCATCGCCTCGGGCATGCCGATCGGGGCGTTCATCGCTCGAGACTCGGTCTGGACCTGGCCGCCGGGCGCACACGGCTCGACATTCGCCGGCAACCCGGTGTGCGCGGCGGCGGCGCTTGCCACCATCGACATCATCGAATCCGAAGGGCTGGCAAACGCGGCCGCCATGGGGGCGCGTCTGCGCTCCGGCCTCGAGGACGTCGCGAGCCGAACCGATGCCATCCGCGATGTACGCGGCGTGGGGTTAATGCTTGGCGTTGAGTTCTCGACGCACGGGGCCGCCGAGGCCGTGCAGGAGGCGGCGTTCCGGCTTGGCTTGCTCACCCTCGAATGCGGCGAATCCTCGCTGCGCTTCAGCCCGCCGCTGATCGTGGATGAGGCATCGGTCGATACCGCGCTCCGGCTCTTCGGTGAAGCGGTCGCCACAGCCAAGGAGTGATCATCCGGTTGTGACGAATGCCGTCCTGACGGGCATTAGTCGGTAGATCGCAGACTGAATCGGTCCAGCTGAGCGTGAAAGCAGCCGCCACCGTCCGCCTATTGCGGCTATTGCCCGCCAGGGCGGCGGATGGCCGAACGGGCGCATCGGTCTGAGACATTGCTCGCCTGGCGGGCATTTGACCCAACGCGCGACGCAGAACGGTCAGTTCAGGAGGTCGGAGAGGCTCGTGAGGATGAAGCCGCGGTCGCGGAGCGCGGGAACCATGATCCGAAGGGACGCGAGCGTCTCGAATCCGCCGAGGTGGAACAGCACGTTCGAGCCGTTCACGGCGTTCCCGACCACCTTGGCTGCGATCTGCTGAGCGGTCGGACCGCCATCGCTGATCGGTTTCCAGTCGATGGTATCGATGTCCCACATGAAGGTCTTCGTGTAACCGACCGATGCGGCCGCGTTGACGACAGCGGGGCTGAGCGAGCCGTACGGCGGACGCCAGTACGGCTGCGGGTTCTGACCGGTGCCGTTGCGAAGGATGGTCTCGGCCTGGGTCAGCTCCTGCCGAATGCGATCGGCGCTGAATGGTCCGCCCGCACAGGGCTGCGTCGAGGGCGAGCCTCCTCCGCCGCGGACGAGGTCGCAGTGGTACATGGTGTGATTCGCGATCTCGAACAAGCCGGGGTTGGCGCGGATGATCGCCATGACCTGCTTGCCCTGCGCCGTCTCGCTCATGATGCCAGTGGCGAAAATCGTGGCGCACACGCGGTTGGCGACCAGGAAATTCACGATGTCGACCGCCGGCTCCATGCGCCCACCCATGTCGAAGGTGAGCGCCACGCCGGGCCCCGCGCCGGGAATCGTTCGGAAGGTCTGTGCCGCGTCGGCTGGGACCCGGTTTCCCGCCGTGCAGCCGGCACCGCTGGGCGGTGGCTGCGTGGGACGCGGCGTGGCCGGAGCGGCAGTCGGCGTCGGCGTCGGTCGCGGGGTCGACTGCGGGGTCGGTTGCGGGGTCACGTTGGGATCACCGCTGACAATCAGCGCCCAGCCCGGCTCGATCACGTTGGGATTGCCTGCGAGCGATGGATACCGATCAGAATTCCACGCCTGGAGCTGCTGGGATGTCGTGTCGTAGGCGCGGGCGATGGCCGCCAGCGAATCGCCGCGCTTCACCGTATAGGTCGTCCCGGTCGCAGGCGACGGGGTTGGTGCGGAGGTGGGATCGTCGCTTGGCTCGGCCGTGGGTGACGGAGTGTCGGTTGCGGTGGGAGCGGGCGAGTCCGTCGCGGTGGGCGACGCGGTCGTCGGCACGACCGACCCGGAGATGCTGACGGATGGGGCCACGGAGGCTGCTGGCGTCGAGCACGCCGACAGCACCAGGAGCAGGGTGAGGACAGCCGGCAGGGCGGTAGATCGGTTCATCGGTCTAGTTCGGGTGGTAGCCGAGGTCGGCCGTTGGGATGGGCGGCAGTGCGCTGTCGTCCGCCAGGAACCGCGACTCACGACGCAGGAGCTGGATCTCGGAGCGCAGGCGAGTCGCGGCGTCAGGCAGCTCCAGGAGCTGCTGCTTGCGATTGAGCTCGATCTGGAGCACGCCGGCGACGGCGTAGCTGGCGGCCACGGGGTCAGCCGGGAGCCGGATCGGCTTGAGCATCTGGTCCAGGGTGGCAGTCACATCTCGGGTCTCCTGCGAATCGTCACCTGTAGACGCGGTACGTGCCACAAAACGTTTCACCGTCGCCAGATACGCATCGAGCGCACGTTGCGCGAGCGGGACCTGCGCTTCTGCATCTGAGCCGATTGGCTCGTCCAGCTCCTCGATCTCGGCGATGGCATATGGGCCGGATCGGTCCAGGGCAAGAAGGTTCGCCCGGGCGACGCCGACGACGAGCAGCAGCCATCGACCGTCCGGAAAGCGCTCGGCGCTCCGAACCTCGCACACGGTGCCTATGGACTGTGAGACCGCGTCGCCCCCGACCTCGGGTCCCTCGGTGATCATGCTCACCACCAAGCGGCCGCCGTACGGTGAACGATCGGCCGTGACGTCGGTAGCCATGGCCCGATAGCGCTCCTCGAAGATGTGCAAGGGGAGCGGCAGGTGCGGGAAGAGCACCGCGTGGAGCGGGAAGTGCGGAAGCTTCATGTCGCGCGCATCCTCGCACCCGCGTCGAGCGGTCGCAAACGGCTGGGCGGTGCGCATGGTCCGTCATACGCGTCAGGTAAAGACAATTACGGGCTGACGCGGGGCCCGGTGGCCGTTACTCCTCGTCGACGAAGGTCGTGTCGATCTGCGCGCGCTGGAGCTTGCCCGAGTAGTCGATGTAGACGCTCTTCCACTCGCTGAAGAAATCAAGCGCGGCCTGGCCCACCTCGCGATGCCCGTTGCCGGTCGCCTTTGTCCCACCGAACGGCAGGTGCGCCTCGGCACCGATGGTGCCGTGGTTGACGTATCCCAGCCCCGAGTCGAAGTCGCGGATGCTCCTGAACGCCAGGTTGACGTCCCGCGTGAAGAGGGAGGTTGACAGCCCGTACTTGACGGAGTTGACGATCCGCACGGTCTCATCCCAATCGGTGACCGGAATGACCGATGTCACCGGACCGAAGATCTCCTCCTGTGCGATCCGCGCATCGGGCTTCACCTCCGTGAAGATGGTCGGCTGGAAGAATGAGCCCTTCGCCAGCTTGCCGTCCCGGGCGGGTTCGCCGCCGATGACGAGATCGGCCTCATCTCGACCGATGGCGGCATAGGCAGCAATACGCTCGACCGCAGCTTCGTTGATCACGGGGCCGATGTCGGTCGTCTCATCGAGGCCATCTCCAAGGACCAGCTTCGCCACGCGCTCGCTGAGCCGATGCACGAAGTCGTCATGGATGGACCGATGCACGATCAGCCGCGACGCGGCGGTACAGCGCTGCCCGCTCGTGCCGAACGACGACCAGATGACGCTGTCGAGGGCGAGGTCGAGGTCGGCATCCTCCCAGATCACGATAGGATTCTTGCCGCCCAGCTCCAGACTGACGCGCTTGAGCGTCTTCGCGGCGCGGGTGCTGATCTCGACGCCGGTATCGGTGTGACCGGTGAAGGAGATGACGCGGACGTCGGGGTGATCCACGATAGCGTTGCCGACCTGGGCGCCGGAACCGGTCACGACGTTCACGACGCCGTCCGGCAGTCCGCCCTCGATGAGCAGCTCAACGAACCGAACGAGACAGGCGGGCGTGTCCGACGCGGGCTTGATGACGGCGGTGTTTCCGCAGATGAGCGCCGGAAAGAGCTTCCAGGCCGGAATGGCCACCGGGAAGTTCCAGGGCGTGATGATGCCGACCACGCCGATCGGGCGGCGAATGGCCATGGCGAACTTGTCGGGCATCTCCGACGGCACGGTCTGGCCGAACAGCCGGCGTCCCTCACCGGCCATGTAGTACGCGACATCGATCGCCTCCTGGACATCGCCGCGTGCCTCGGGCAGCACCTTGCCCATCTCGCGCGTCATGAGCTTGCTGAGCTCTTCCTTGTGCTCGGCCAGGGTGCGCGCGATGCGGAACAGGATCTCGCCGCGCTTCGGCGCTGGCATCGCGCTCCAGGAGCTGAATGCACGCGTCGCCGCCGCGATCGCGGCCTCGACGTCAGCCGGGCCAGACGCCGGGAACTCGCCGATGATCTCATCGTGATCGGCCGGGCTGACGCTGGTGAAGGTGGCTCCCGATGCGGCGGCCTTCCAGTCGGCGCCGATCAGGTTCTGATACGTCTTCGTCACGAGATGGAATCTCCTCCGGCAGGCTGTCGCCATGTGGCGAAGACCGATTCTACCGATCCAGGCTGCTGACACCGTCGGGACCATGCGCAGGAATGAACCTTGCACCGTGAGCGAACAAGCACAAGAGGGAGAAACCAGCATGCGAACCGGCAAGGACCTGATTGGTCTGGCTATCGTGGACGTCCGGGATGGGAAGAAGCTTGGCAACGCCGACGAGCTCGTGATCTCGCCAGATGACGGCAAACTCCTGGGATTCATCATGAAGAGCGGCGGTCTCTTCAGCAGCGAAGAGGTCATCGTCGAGATCGAGGACGTGCGCTCCATCGGTACCGACGCCATCACCGTGGATGGCGATGAAGTGGCCCATACACTCGAGGCCTCCGCGGAAGCATTTCGCGAGGCGCGCGCCGGAGGCCGTTCGCTGGTTGGGCGCAAGGTCGTCACGCAGGGCGGCACCCTGAGTGGGCAGGTCAGTGACGTCGTCATCAACGAGGAGCAGCGTCGAGTCACGGCGCTCCTGATCGGCGGCGGCATGCTGGAGCAGAGTGACGCTCTGCCGGCCGACCGCATCGTGTCGGTGGGACCTGACCTGATCGTGATCCGGGACGGCGACGCCAGCGACGACGCGATCGGGCCGTTCGCGGCGAGCTGAGACTTCCCGACCCGGACGGGACAATCGCCCCTTGGAACCCCGGCGCCGATGGTTGAGGATCAGGGCACAGTTGAATAACCATCGCGCCGGGTTCCTGTTTACGATAACGGGGCTGAAGTAGTGGCACCCCAGCACGATGGCAGTGGACACGCCGACCCGGAGACGGGCCGGCGTGTTCCGTTCCCTGCTGCATGTTGGGCCAGTAAGCGACCAGTAAGCGACCAGTAAGACACTGTGCGGATGATGTGCGCACTCCAACTGACGTCGTGAACGCCGGCTCGCCTCCAACAAACAGGAGGCTGCCCCAATGTTCTCGAAACGGATCGCCATCGCCATGTTGAGCGCCGTGCTCGTGTCCACCCTATCGGTCGCGCCCACTGCGGCGAAACGACCGTTGCCGCCCGTGCCGCCCGGCAGCGAAGTCGAGCCAGGCATGACCTCGGAGGAACAGGCGCTTTCGGACGCCAAGGTCGCTGCGGCCGAGGCGTACGTCGCCGACATCGACGCGTCCGGCACCGACCTCGCGTCGCTCCAATGCGTCACGCCGAACGCAACTCCAACCGCGGACGCGACAATCCAGTCGTCGTGTTACGTCCCGCAGTCGTACCTTCCCGTGCAAGCTCGTGATCAGACGAAGGGTTACTACTGCGGACCGGCCGTCGGTCAGGTGATCGCGAACTACAGCTGGGCCGTGAGCTCGACTTCAAACAAGTACTCCCAGAGCACAATCGCGAGCTGGATGAGCACCGACACGTACGGGGGTACCGGTGCGTGGTGGCTGGCAGAAGGCCTGAATCGGGCGACGGCGAACTCGCCACGCCAGCCTGCCAACTGGACCTGGGTGGTGACCCCACTCCAGGACAGCGACAGAGATGGGACCACCGCTGACGAACTCCATGCCTACGTTCGTTCGAACGTCAGCGCATCGAAGATGCCGCTCGCCATCTCGGTCAAGCCGCACGACTATTACTCGAGGTACAACCTCCGGAGCTGGCCGCAAACTGTGGCCTCACCCGGGCATTGGATCACCGCCTACGGGTGGTACGACTACTATCGGCCCGGATCGACATCCGCGAGGATCTCATACACCGATTCGTCGAGAGACGAAGGCGGCGCCACCGGGAAGTTCTCGGATCCCACCCTCTGGATCGCGACCATGATCAATGAGCACACCAGGCAGTTCGTGTGGTGAGCACGAATCGATGGCTGGCCGCGGCGGTTGCGGCCTGCCTCGTGGGGGTGGCGGCGTGCTCCGTCGCCACCCCCACCGCCACACTCGACCGCAGTCCGCTTTCGGCGACGACGGTGCCAAGGCCGTCGCAAACTGCCGCGACCACAATCTCGCCTGAGCCATCGCCGAGCGACACGCTCAATACTGGCCGGATTGGACTCGGAACCGAGATCACCGCGGAGCGGCTGGATCTCGAGTTCTCCGATACGGTGCAGGAGTTTGTCAGCGATGGCGTGTCCCTTCTCCTCACATCACGCATGGCAGATGACGTAGGGCCCGATGGCGTACCGGACCTGTGGCGCTTCACTCCAGGTCAGAAATCGCCAGAGCTGCTCTGGCGCAACCCGGAGCGCAACCACACGATCGTCAAGGTGGTGGGCGATGTCGGCGAGATCGGCTTCGTCGACATGCCAGTCACAGGCGAGCGAGCATGGAACCTATGGTTCCTCCCACGACATGCCGACGAGCCGATCCTGCTCGATCAGCATCCCGGAGACGAGGATGTACCGAGCGCCGTGCCAAGTTTCGTGGTCCAGGAGGGAACCATCGTGTGGACCGCCTTCGACCGCGGGCCGGCCGGACCGGTCTCCCAACTGCTCATCGCCCAGGCGCCCAGCTGGGAGCCTCGCGTCGTGCGCGAGCTACTGTCGAAGGATGCGGAATTCTGGTTCCCATCACTGCTGGGGCCGGAGCTCGTGTACGTGGAGGCCCACTACTCGGCAGATCGGACGAGCGACGAGCGTCGGCTCTTCCTCGCGAGCCTCATGGCCTTGGACCAGGAGCCACGCCGCCTCGATAGCTCCGGACGGGCCACCATGCCTCTCGTCACCCAATCGGGAATCCTGTGGAAGGAGGCCGATCCGGGATTCAGCATGTTCAATTGGGGAAAGATGTACCGATATGATCGCGAGACCGGCAGCGTGTCCACGCTCGACACGTCACCCCAAGAGTACGTCAACTACCCATCGGCCGGCGGCCGCTTCGTGGCCTGGGAAGGCGAGAATTTCACCCGCTTCGGCGTCTACGATCTCGTCCGCGACGAGGCACGCATGATCGAGCGGCACCCGCAGGATGGCGATGTGTGGATCCTCCGGCCGCACATCCACGGCGACCTCATCGTCTGGCTCCACATTAACCCGTCCATCTCGGGGTCGATGGGCGAGATCAGGTACGCCGCCCTGCCCCACGCCGCGGCAGATCGCCCCGGTGCGCCATAAAGCGAAGCCTATGGGCGGGTCATGCGCATGACGTCCAACGCCTCATCGAGCTCCTCCTCGGTGAGGCGGCCGGCGGCCACGTGCCCACGCTCGATCACCACGTCCCGAATCGTCCGACGCTCCGCAAGTGACTGCTTGGCGATGAGGGCTGCCTCCTCGTAGCCGAGGTAGCGATTCAA
>JACDHU010000215.1 GCA_013820865.1 Chloroflexota bacterium | reverse complement strand
CTGACGAGCGAACCAGCCGTGCGTGCGCTGCAGCACATGATCGACTCCGCGCAGTTCGCGCCGGCAGCGGTCACGACGTACGGCTTCACGGAGTCGGTTGACGCCATGGCCACCGGCCGCGTGGCGATGACCCTGATGTGGTCGACCATCGCGGGCAGCCTGTATGACCCCGAGTCGTCAGAGATCGCCGATTCCATCGCGGTTGCCGAGCTGCCGGCTGATGCCGGCGAGACCGGCAGTGCCGTTCGAGGCGGCTGGGGACTGGGCATCCCGGCCAATGCCGACCCGGCCAAGAAGGACGCGGCGTGGGCTGTGCTCAGCTTCCTGACGAGCAGGGAGTTCGAGCAGGCTCAGGTGGCCAACTACCAGACGGATCCCAATCGGCGATCCACCTTCAGTGACCCCGAGCTCGTGGCGCAGCTTCCCTACCTGCCCGTCGCGGGCCAGTCAGCGGAGACGGCACAGATGCTCGAGCTCGCGGCCATCCCCGAAACGTTCGAGCTCGTGGGCGAGGCTGCGCGCGAGTTCAACCTTGCGCTGGCCGGCCAGCAAACTGCCGAGCAGGCGACTCAGCGGGCCCAGGAGGCCTGGGAGACAATCCTGCGCCGACAGGGCTACCTGCGCTGACGGCCAAGGGTGAGCACCGGTAATTCGCCGCTCATCCAGAGCAGATGTGATCCCGGACAAAGGCGCCGATGTCGGGCATTCTCACCCGACATCGGCGGGAATACCGGCCAGCCGGGGCAGCCCCATCCACCGTCGCCGCGATGTGGTCCTGCTGCTTGGTCCGGCAGTTCTCTACCTCGTCGCGTTCTCCGTCTTTCCGCTTCTCTACAGCCTCACGATCTCATTCTTCGACTGGCGCGTCACGGAGAGCCGCTTCGAGTTCATAGGCCTGGGCAACTACCGCGAACTGGTTCAGGATCAGGTCTTCTGGCAGGCGGCCACCAACACCGCGCTCATGACCACGGTCGGCGTGACGATCCAGGTGGTGCTGGGCACGCTGCTGGCGCTGTTCTTCAATCTCCACTTGCGAGGCTCGTGGCTGGTACGGGGAATCCTGGTCCTGCCGATGCTGCTCACGCCGGTAGTCGTGGGCGTCATGTGGCGCGCGCTCCTCAATCCCGATTGGGGATTGGTCAACTGGGGCCTCGGTCAGGCCGGGCTGCCGCAGCCGCTGTGGCTGGGCGACCCCTCGATCGCGCTGTGGACGCTGACGCTGGTCGACGTGTGGCAGTGGATGCCGTTCGTGTTCGTAGTCGTCTTTGCGCGGCTGCAGGCGCTGCCGCATGAGGTGTTTGAGGCCGCTCAGGTCGACGGCGCCGGGCGACTCGCGACGATCGGCCGGATCACCCTGCCACTGCTTGGGCCGGCGATTGCGTTTGCCGCCATCTTCCGCGCCATCGACGCCTTCAGAACCTTCGACCTGGTCTTCGGGCTGACTTATGGAGGCCCCGGCCGAGTTAGCACGACTCTCAGCTTCTGGGCCTTCGAGAACGGCCGCACGTTCCAGCGTTACGGCTACGCCTCTGCCATCGCGTACGTCATGGTCATCGTCGCCGTGGTAGGCGTGACGCTGCTCTTCCGATACGTGCAGGTGCGGCGCGAGGATGCGTCATGAAGCTGCGCCCGGCCGAGCGCGCCCTGGCCTATGTGGTGATGGTCCTCATCGCCATCGTGGGCATCGCACCGTTTGTGGTGCTGTTCCTGGTTTCTACCAGGACCCGCCTCGGCGTTCTACAGGTCCCGCCGCCGCTCACCTTCGAGCTTGAAACGTTCCTGACAAACTACCGGCAGGTCATCTTCGACCGCTTCTTTCTGGAGTACACCATCAACTCGGTGGTGGTCACGGGCCTGTCCACGCTGATCGCCCTGGTGATCGGCCTGCCGGCCGCCTACGCCTTCTCGCGAATCCGTTTCCGAGCCAGCGACCAGTGGGCCTCGACCATCCTGTCCTTTCGCTTCATGCCGCCGGTGGCGGTGGCCATCCCGATCTTTCTGCTGATCCGCAATCTGGGCCTGGCCGACAGCTATCTGGGCCTGATCCTGCCCTACGTCGCGTTCACACTGCCGCTGGTCATCTGGATACTGATCGGGTTTTTCGACGAGGTGCCGCGGGAGATCGACGACGCCGCATTGGTGGACGGTTGCTCGCGCCTGGGCGTCCTGACAAGGGTGATGCTGCCGCTGGTTCGGCCGGGCATGATGGTCGCCGCGATCTTCGGGGTCATATTCATCTGGAACGAGTTGCTGGTGGGGGTCTACGTCATCAGCTCGGAGGACATCAAGACCATTCCCGTCGGCGCCGCCGGACTGATCAGTGCGCAGCGCCCGCTCGACTGGAACATCGCGGCTACCGTCGGCATGGTGACCATCCTGCCGATCTTCATCTTTTCGCTGTTCGTGCAGCGTTACATCCTGCGCGGCGTAACCGCGGGCGCCGTCAAGTGAGTGCCGGCGACCGGTCCGCCAAGGGAGGGATCATGGAACACGAGCTTCTGGCCGAAGGTCTCGGCTGGGCCGAGGGGCCGACGGTGCTGCCCGACGGCAGGATCTGCTTCGTCGAGACATACCGCAGCCAGATCAGCGTCTGGGAGCGCGGCCGGGGCACCCGCCGCTATGCGTACACGGCGGGCGGACCGAACTCGTGCGTGCTCGGGCTCGACGGCGTCCTGTACGCCTGCCAGAACGGCGGAACCGTGGGGCCGTGGCGAGCAGAGGAGATGCTGCCACCTTCGATCCAGCGGATCGAGCACGATGGTGGTCGGGCCGAGGTCATCGCTACGGAGATCGACGGCATCCACTTCAACGGCCCCAACGACCTGGTCTTCGGGCCTGACGGTCGCCTCTACTTCACCGATCCGGGCACTTACCGGCCAGCCGATCCGCAACCCAGCTACCTCTTCGTGCTTGAGGGCGACGGCCGCGGCCGCCTGCTGGCGGAGCTGTCGCCGCCAACCTTCCCCAACGGCATAGCGATCGAGGCGGACGGGAGCGTGGTCTGGGCCGAGTCGTACACGGGCATGGTCCGTCGGCTGCGAGGCGACGGCACGATGGAGGACATCTGCCGCCTGCCGGGCGAGAAGCCGGTCGCCGATGGCATGGCCGTCGCCGCCGACGGTCGTCTGTTCGTGACCACGGTCAACGGTGGCGGCATCGACGTGCTCCATCCCGACGGACGTTACGACCAGCATCTGAAGGCAGGCGTCATACCGACGAACTGCGTCTTTTCGGGCGGCGATCTCTACATGACCGACGCCGGCGTGCTTGCCGACAGTGCCGACGCCAGCTACGGCGGCCAGCTGTGGCGCATCGGCCTGGGCATCGATGGCCTGCCCGCCTGGTACGGAGGCATCGGCTGAGTGTGCAGTCACAAGGCAGGGAGACGAGCGACATGGAGTTCCTGGTGAACATCGAAGTCGAGTGGCCGCCGGAAGGCGATCCCGACGAACTCGCGCGGATCACCGCCGCCGAGCGAGTCCGGGCTGACGAGCTGGTCCGGGAGGGACGGATCCGCCGGCTCTGGCGCATCCCCGGCCGGCGCGCAAACTGGGGCATCTGGGAAGCGCCCGATGCGACCGAGCTGCACGCGGCCATCGCGTCACTGCCCTTTTTCCCCTGGCTCTCGGTCGAGGTCTATCCGCTGGCGCGACATCCGTCCGACCCGGCCGCGCAGTCAGCCACGAGCGAGGAGGCACAGCAACCGTGAGCGAGCATTAAGACAGACTTT
>JACDHU010000024.1 GCA_013820865.1 Chloroflexota bacterium | reverse complement strand
GCCGATGGCCTGGAGCGTGCCGCCCTCGATCTGACCTTCGGCCAGCACCGGATGGATCACGGTGCCCATGTCGTTGGCGCTCACGCATTCGCGCACGGCAACTTCTCCGGTGTCGAGATCCACGTCCACTTTCGCCACGGCGCACGCCCATCCGAACGCAGGGTAGGCGTCGCCGCGGTACGTCTCGTCGTCGAACGGCTCGCCGGGGTAGGGAACGAACTGCTCATCGATGCGCACCGGCCCAGCGTCGCGGTAAGCCTCCGCGAACGGGCGGCCGGCTTCGGTTTCCACGCGCGCCCGCAACTTCTCGGCTGCCTTGATCAACAGCCCGCCCACGACCATGGCGGTGCGCGAAGCAACGGTGGGACCGGAATCCGGCACGATCGAAGTGTCTTGCGGCGCGATCTCGACCTCCTCGTACTCGACCCCGAGCGCATCGGCCACGATCTGCGGAAAGATCGTCTTCGTGCCCTGTCCCATCTCGGTCGAGGCGGTCAGAATCCGGATGCGGCCGTCTTCGGTCAGCTCCAGGGATGCGACCGACGCGAGCTTGACCTCGCCAGATCCGGTGAAGCCCGCGCCATGCCAGGCCAGCGCCAGGCCGATGCCGGTGGCGGTGCGGGCACCATCGGTCCTGGCGTCGCGCATGGAACGTGTCTGCGCGTGGGTCCGATCAAAGGTGGCGGCCTCAGCGGCTGCCTCAAGGACCTCGATCCCGGCAACGCTCTCGCGTAGGATCTGGCCAGTGGGCGTCGTGTCGCCCTCGCGATAGACCCAGCGACGGCGCAGGTCGAGCGGGGACGCGTCGAGCGCTTCGGCGATGCGGTTGATCTGCATCTCGGCGGCGAACTCGGTCTGCGGCGCGCCGAAACCCCGGAACGCGCCATTTGGCGGGGTGTTGGTGGCCATGGCTCGGCCGGTGATGCGCACGTTCGGACACCGATACGGGCCGCCCGCGTGCAACGTGCCCCGCGAGAGCACGACGGCGGTCAGCGTGGCATACGCGCCGCCGTCCATGATGATCTCGATCTCCTGCGCCACGAGCTCGCCGGTGGCCGAGACACCAGATCGGTATCGGATCACGGCTGGGTGCCGCTTGGTGGTGGCGCTGATGTCCTCGTGGCGGTCGTAGATCATGCGAACCGGCTTGTGGCACTTCAGCGCCAGCAACGAGGCATGGACGGCGAGCACGCTGGGGTACTCCTCCTTGCCGCCGAAGCCGCCCCCGGTCTCGGCCTGCACAACGACCGCGAGCTCGTCGCCCATGTCGAGCGCGCGCTTCATGGCCTTGTGGACGTAGTACGGGCACTGGAGTGAGCCGTGGACGGTGACCCCGCCGTCCTCGCGCGGAACAGCGATCATCGCCTGGTTTTCGATGTAGAGCTGCTCCTGGTGCCCGACGCGGTACGTACCTTCGATCACGAGTTCGGCGGTCGCCATGGCCGCGGCCGCGTCACCGGACTCGACGGTGTAGTGGGCGAACTCCTGTTCGGACTTCAGCGGGTCGAACACTGCCGGGAGACGCTCGGTTCGTAGGGTGATGTGCTGCTTCGCGGCGTGCAGCGTCGCCCGGTCGGGAGCCGCGATCAGGGCGCACGGTTCAGCCTGGTGACGGATCTCACCTCCGACCGGCACGAGCACCGGCTGGTCGTCAGCGATGAGGCTCACGACGTTCTCGCCGGGGATGTCATCGGCGGAGACAACAATGACGCGGGTCCAATCGAAGCCGTCGTCAAGATGTATCCCCAGCAAACGCGCGTGGGGCTGAGTGGAGCGGATCGTGGCGCCAAACCAGGCTCCGGGGAATACGAGGTCATCGGCGTACTTCGCCGCTCCGGTCAACTTGGCGGGACCCTCACGACGCAAGGGAGCGGTCGAGCGCGTGCGTCCGGGCGCAGGTGCATCCGTCGGGATGATCAGGGGAGTCGTATCAGGGGCCGTCACGCCCGGCGTCAAAGTCCGGACGGTCAGGGATTGGCGCTCCATCGGTGCATCCTAGCGTCTTCATTGACGGGCGCAGAGGCGAACGAGACTCCCGTCTAGGCGTCGCGGACCATCTGATAGCCCCGCTGCATCTCGTCTTCGAGCGCCTTTCGCTCCGCGTCGTTCAGACCGGCGGCGTCCATGAGCGGCTTTGCGTTCAGCGCATAGTCGTCAAGCATGCTGATCGCCCAGGCACGCCACAACTCGATCAGGGCGTCGCGCTCGGCAGCACCGACTTCCAGGTCACGGTGCGCACTGCGTACGGCGGCCGTGAACGACACGACGACGGTTCGAATCCGAAGCCGATGGCGGCGGACGGCGGCTTCAGCCCCAGTGGCCATTGGTGGCTCCCCCATGTGAGTGCCTCCTACTCGTCAGCCGGTGAACTTGCAAGGGTCTCATGAACGATCGCTCGCAGCTCGTCGAGCGTAAATGGCTTTGGGAGGAGGCGGACGTTGGCAATCTCTCGCAGCTCGTCGACGCGACGCCCGAGCCCTGGGACGTCCGGCGAGCTCACGACGATCGGGACGGGGCCCAGCTGCTGATCGGCCCCGGCGAGAAGCGCCAACTCCCATCCCGATGGCAGCTCGGCCAGCAGGATGTCGATGATGATGAGATCCGGAGACAGGGCGCGCAGCTCGGCGAGGCTCGTCTCTTCTTCCTGGAAGCGGTAGACATCGTATCGTCCCTCCGCCTCGAGTACGTCGTTGACGAGCTGGAGAAAGGCGGGGTCATCGTTGATCACCGCAATCTTTCGACGTGCCTGGTCGCTCATGCAAGCATATGAGCGCATGAGTCGTGCCAGCGGTCAGCTCCGACGGAGGACGCGTCCGGGGCGAGCGCCGGTGTGCGTGCCGTTGCTCACCGCAACTTCGCCGCCGATGACAACCCACTCGATTCCCTCGGGGTACGAACAAGGTTCCTCGTAGGTGCACGTCGCGCGGACGCGATCCGGATCAAAGATCACGAGATCCGCGGCGTATCCGTCGCGAATCATCCCGCGGTCCGCAAGGCCCAAACGGGCCGCCGCGGCCGAGGTCATCGACCGCACGGCCTCCTCCAGCGACAGGAGCGCCTCCTCGCGCACGAACTGCCCCAGCACGCGCGGGAACGAGCCATAGGTGCGCGGCGATGGCTTTGCTCCGACAAACGTCGAATCCGTGCCGATCATCCCAACCGGGTGGCGAATGAACTCGCGCAGCGACTCGCTCCACGGCCCGGGGGTGACCTGGTTGAGGCGCAGATCTTCGGCGAGGAGCAGGTCGCACAGCACGTCCACGGGATCCTCACCGCGATCCGCGATTACGTCGCCCAGCGTGGACCCCTCCCAGCGCAGCAGATCGGGCGAGGTGAAGGCACCCAGCCGGACGTCATCCCACGCGCCCTGACCCGCGAACAGCACCCCGCGGTCGGCCATCTCGCGACGAATGCGGTCACGCACTACGGAATCCGCCAGGCATTCCTTCGTCGGAATCGGTCCACCGGCCTGCACCCAAGGAGGGATCATGATGAGCAGACGTGTGCTCGCCCATTCATATGGATACGTGTCGAAGGTGACGTCGAGGCCTTCGTCGCGCGCGTCGTCGACCAGCGCGAGCATCGGTCCAGGTCCTCCGGGAAAGGTCTGCCGATGGTAGAAGTGCGTGATGTGCACGGCTCCGTCGCCGCGCCGGCCGATCTCGATCGCCTCGCGAAATGGGTCCAGGTAGCGGTCGCCGAGCGGATAGCGCACGTGCGTGTGATAGAGGCCGGCTTCTCTCGTGAGGGTTGCGAGCTCATCGGTGTTGGCATACGAGCCCGGCGGGTAGTCCAGTCCTGACGAAAGACCAATTGCGCCCTGCTCCATCGCCTCCCGCAGCATGGCGCGCATGTTCGCGACGTCGCCTTTGCTCGCTTCGACCTCTTCCCAGCCGATGGCGCCGATGCGGAGCGCGCTATTGCCCACGAGATACGCGAGATTGACGCTGGGCCGCAGCGCATCCAGGCGGTCGAGGTAGGACTCCACCGTCGACCAGTCGTAAGCGATATCCGGGCGACCGTCGAGGCCGGCGTTCATGTGGACCAGCGCCTCGAGATCCTGCGGATCCGTGATCGGTGCATAGCTGAGGCCATCGACGCCAATGACCTCGGTCGTCACGCCCTGTCGCACCTTCGGCTCGTGGAGGGGATCGGCGAAGATCATGAGCCCCGAGTGGCTGTGCAGATCGATAAAGCCCGGGCTCACCACCATCCCGCTCGCGTCGATCCGCTGCGCGGCTGACAGGTCGTCGGTCTCGCCGTGGATGACCACCAGGCGTTGGTCGCGAACGCCAACCGCAGCCGCGAACCCTCGCTCACCACTGCCGTCGATAACCGTCCCGTTCTCGATCACCAGGTCGTACGCCTGCGTCACGGTGGCGGCGACCAGCTCTGAAGCTCGAGGATGTTGCCCTCCGGGTCGGCCAGGTAGCACCAGGTCACGCGGCGTCCGTCGGCCGTCTGAGTGGTGACGATCTCCGCATCGGGCAGCGGCTCGCCACCCGATCTCAGCACCGCGGCCCGTGCGGCGATAACGTCGTTGACGATGAAGGCGATGTGTCCCCAGCCAACCCGATTGGCCGCCGGAATCGTTGCCGGGTCGATGCTCGACGCGTAGGTGTAGATCTCAAGCGTCGGACCGTTGGGACCATGCCCGGGCAGGCGGAGGTGCACGCCCTGGAAGGCCGCGTCCTGCACGCCGGTTCCGCGCTCGGCGAGGTCGCCGGAGTAGTCGCGCTCCGGCGGGACCGCGACGCAGCCGAACACCGTCTCGTAGAATGCGGCGAGCCGCCGCCAATCACGAGCAATGACGTTGGTGTGGCCGTACCGTGCGCCGGCTGCCCTGGTCTGCAAGTCCGTCATCCCCTGATCCTACGCGTCAGCGCGAAGGAAAGTTGCGGTCGCGCAACCACCAGAATGGGCCGATGCAGACCGCCGCCGTCATCCTCGCTGCCGGTGCCTCCAGCCGCTTCGGGTCGCCGAAGCAGCTCGCGCGGGTCGGCGGACGGACAATGCTCGAGATCGTCGCGCAGGTTGCTACCGACGCAGGGCTCGCGCCGGTGATCGTCGTGGTTTCGCCCACGTTGACGGTTCCGGCCGACGTCGTCCCAGTGATGAATGATGCGCCGTCCGAAGGCATGAGCAAGTCGCTGAGGCTTGGCTTGGCCGCGGTACCTGCGGAAGCCGACGCGGCGATGGTGTTGCTCGGCGACCAGCCGACCGTAAGTCGCGTCACGTTGACCGCCATCCTGTATGCGGCTCGTGGCGATCGGTCGGTCGTGGCGGCCATGGCGCACGGTCGCATCGGTCCGCCGGTGCTTCTGCTCCGAGAGGCGTTCGGGCTCGCGACGGAAGTATCCGGCGACGAGGGACTGCGAGGGATCCTCGCGCAGCATCCAGAGCTCGTCACGGAAGTCGACGTGAAGGAGCACGCGCTCGATGTCGACACGCCCGAGGATCTCGCCGCGTTCATCGAGCCCTGTCCCGGCTGCGGCGCGACCTTCTTGCCTCTGCCCAACGGGTCCGTGCACGAGTACATCGGCGCGTCGGCGGCATGCTGGGCCGCGTTCGGCGAGCTCTTGGCGCGCGAGTTCCAGGACCCGGCCTACGGCTGGATTCATCGTCACACCGTCGACGTGTACACCGTGCAGCACCCCGGCACGAACGATCGGCGGCAGCGGCAGTCGGTGGCGCTGCACCTTGTCGGTCTCTGTCATTGGCTCGAGCACAACATGGACATGCGACAGCTCAATCCGATCACGCAGCGCCTTGCCAGCGAGAATCGGAATTGGCCCTGGCTCACGCCGCCGACAACGTATGGAATGACCGTGCTGGACGTCCTGTCGGCATGCGACGCGGACGAGCACGGACGCGCGGTGCACGCATGGGCAGCATCGGTCTGGGAGTCGTGGTCGGCGCACCATGAACTCATCCGTCGGTGGGCGGATGAGGCGCTCCACTAGAATCGACCGATGACGATCGAGCGCATCACGACCACCGAGATCGCGGAAGAAGAGCTCGCCCTCGAGTCGACCGTCCGCCCTCGACGGCTGGATGAGTTTGCCGGACAGGATCGCGTCAAGCAGAACCTCGCCATCCTGATCGATGCGGCACAGCATCGGTCCGAGCCGGTCGACCACGTGCTGCTGTACGGGCCTCCAGGGCTTGGCAAGACGACGCTCGCAAACATCGTGGCAGCCGAGATGGGCGCCCAGATCCGTACGACCTCCGGGCCCGCGATCGAGCGTGCCGGTGACCTCGCCGCGGTGCTGACCTCGCTGGACAAGGGTGACGTGCTGTTCATCGACGAGATTCATCGGCTCAGCCATGCAGTGGAAGAGATCCTGTACCCGGCCATGGAGGATTTCGCCCTCGATGTCGTGCTCGGCAAGGGGCCGGGCGCGCGGTCGGTGAGGCTCCAGATCGAACACCTGACGGTCATCGGCGCCACCACCCGCGTGGGGGCGATCACCGGGCCGCTGCGCGATCGGTTCGGCGTGACCTACCGCCTCGACTATTACACGCAAACCGAGCTCGAGCGGATCCTGCGCCGGTCCGCGGAGATCCTCGACGTGTCATTGACCGATGACGCGGCCGCCCTCGTGGCGGCCCGATCGCGTGGGACGCCGCGCATCGCGAACCGTCTGCTCAAGCGCGTGCGCGATTACGCCCAGGTTCGCGGTGGCGGCGACGGAGGAGTCACCGCCGCGCTTGCCTCCGATGCGCTCGCGCTGCTGGAAATCGACGATCGCGGCCTCGACGCCATGGATCGCCAGCTCATGCGCGCCATGGCCGAGCATCACGGTGGAGGTCCCGTGGGCCTGGCAACGATGGCCGCCACCGTCAGTGAGCCGATCGAAACAATCGAGGACGTCGTCGAGCCGTATCTGATGCAGATCGGGATGCTGGCTCGCACGCCGCGCGGCCGCCAACTCACGCCCGGCGGCTGGGAGCATCTGCGGATGACGCCGCCCACGGGCGCATCGGCGCAACCGGGCCTCTTCGACGCCTGAAAAGGCCGGTGGCACGCACCCATGAGGGGACTGCCGGCCCAATATGCGAGTTTCACGCCCGCCCGATGGGTTCCGCGGAGTAGGCTGCGCGACGGCACCGCCCGACAATGGTGTCGGACTCGCGGTTGCACACACGGAGCGGAGGGTGACCCGAGTGGAGCGAACCGATATACCAAGGAGCGAACCCGCAACGCCGCGGCAACCAGACGGCGGGGGCGGCGGGCTCGACTCCTACTTCAAGCTCACCGAGCGGGGGACAACAGCGGGGATCGAGATTCGTGCCGGCCTGACGACCTTCATGGTCATGGCCTACATCATCTTCGTGAACCCGAGCATCCTCAGCGGCGGCCCGCTCGACGGGCTTGGTCCGCCCTTCATCCCGGTCGCGGTGGCCACGGCACTGGCGGCGGGCATTCTCACCATCGCGATGGGACTCGCCACGAACTATCCGTTCGCCCTCGCGGCGGGGCTGGGCCTGAACGCGGTCGTCGCCTTCGAGCTGATCCTGACGAGAGGCTTCACCTGGCAGCAGGCGATGGCCATCATCATCTGGGAAGGCCTCATCATCCTGGTCCTCGTGCTCACCGGCCTGCGCGAGGCCATCATGAACGCAATTCCCATGAACCTGAAGCGCGCAATCGCCGTCGGCATCGGGCTCTTCATCCTCTTCATCGGTCTGGTAAATGGTGGGTTCGTTTCCGTTGGCCCCGGTGTTCCGCCGGTGGTTCCGGCGGGGATTCTGAACGTCGCGACGCTGACGTTCGTGATCGGGCTGGCGCTTGCGCTGGCGCTCATCGCGCTCTCCGTTCGCGGCGCGCTGCTCATCAGCATCGTCTTCACGACCGTGGTGGCGATCATCCTCAACGCCGTGGTGGGCGCCGAGAACTCTGGCTTCTTGCCGGGGACGGCAATTCTTCCGGCCGATGCCAGCGGCTACTTCTTCTCGTTCAGTCTCGATAACTTCCAGACCATCGGGCAACCGATCGGCGCCATGCTCGAAGTCTGGACGGTGGCCCCGGTCCTCATCGTCGGCCTCGTGATCTTCAGCCTCATGCTGTCGGACTTCTTCGACACCATGGGCACGGTGATCGGCGTGGGCGAGCAGGCTGGACTGGTCGATGAGAACGGGCGGCTGCCGGATGTCGGCAACGTGCTCGTCGTCGACTCGGTCGCCGCCATCACCGGCGGTGCCTTCGGGGTCAGCTCGAACACCACCTATATCGAGTCGGCCGCGGGGGTCTCCGAAGGGGGACGCACCGGGCTCACCGCGGTGGTGGTGGGCGTGCTGTTCCTCCTGGCCATCCTGATCGCCCCGATCGCGGGCATCGTGCCTGCCCAGGCGACCGCACCGGCACTCGTGATCGTGGGTTTCCTCATGTTCATGATCGCGCGCGAGTTCGAGTGGGGAGACATCGACGAGATGTTCCCCGTGCTCGTGACGGCCATCGTCATGCCACTCACGTTCACGATCACGACCGGGATTGCGGCCGGGTTCGTGTCCTACGTCTTCCTGAAGACGGTCCGAGGACGAGCGGGCGAGGTGCATCCGCTGATGTGGCTGGCCGCCGCCGCATTCTTCATCTACTTCATGATCCCGTGGCTCCAGGGTGTGATCACCCCGGCGGGATAGCTCGCTTCCGAACCGATGGCGCCCGACCGGTCAACCCGGCCGGGCGCTACGCTTTCACCCGTGACTGACCTGCGACTGCGCGTCGACGACTTCGATTACGACCTGCCCGCCGATGCGATCGCGCAGACCCCGGCCGAGCCGCGAGATGCTTCGCGCCTCCTCGTCGTCAATCGTGCCGCCGATGCCCTGCACCATGCCCGGTTCGGCGATGTCGGCGAGTGGCTGAGGCCCGGTGATCTCCTCGTCGTCAATGACTCGCGCGTGATCCCCGCGCGGCTGACGGGCACGCGTCAGGGAGGCGGTGCCGCCGAGGTACTCCTCCTGCGCCCCCTCGACGATGATCCGATGCGGTGGGAGGCGCTCGTGCGTCCGTCGCGGCGCCTCGCCGTCGGTTCGACCGTGACCCTCCGATCCGGCGATCGCGTGGCGGTGGGGGAGCGCATCGGCGATGGGACGCGTTCCGTCACATTCGTCGGCGATCCGCACGCCATCATGGCCGCGGCCGGAGAGATGCCGCTACCGCCGTACATTCACGACCGATCTGCGCCGCCGGATCGATACCAGACCGTCTACGCGCAACCGCTCGGCTCGGCGGCCGCACCAACCGCCGGCCTGCATTTCACGCCCGAACTGCTCGCGTCACTGGAGACACGCGGGGTGCGGCGCGCATCGGTCACGCTCCACGTCGGTCTCGATACCTTTCGACCGCTCGAAGGTCTGTTCGTGGATGAACATCACATTCACCGCGAATGGTACGAGATCCCGGCGGCAACACGAGCGGCAATGAATGCTGCGGACCGCGTTGTGGCGGTGGGCACGACGACTGTCCGCGTCCTTGAGACCGCCGCCCGGACCACCGAGGCGACCGGCTGGACCGAGCTCTACGTCACCCCTCCTTATCGGTTCGCAACCGTCGACGCGCTCATCACGAATTTCCATCTTCCCCGCAGCTCGCTCCTGATGCTCGTGACTGCCTTCGTCCAGGCCGGAATGGCGGAAGCCGATGCCATGGCGGCCCGGAATCG
Source organism: Chloroflexota bacterium (assembly GCA_013820865.1). Lineage (GTDB taxonomy): Bacteria > Chloroflexota > Limnocylindria > QHBO01 > QHBO01 > JACDBZ01. Next base: position 2,062 of record JACDHU010000024.1, on the reverse strand, counting down.
CCTGCTCGATGCCTATCGGGTCGCGCTCGAAGGCGGCTATCGGTTCTTCAGCTTCGGCGACGCCATGCTGATCGTCTGAACCCTACGAGTGCTGGTCGTCGGAGCGGGTCGGAACCGCTTCGCGCTCCTCGTCCGTCAGAGCGAGAACTTCTTCCCCCTCGCCAATCGGCACCGCGGTCGATCGCTGCTGATCGGTCTCGTCGGCCGGTGGCCCTGCAGGATCGCTATCGGTCGCGGCTCGTTCGGCATCAGCCTCGGTCGCCGGTTCTGGCTCAGCCGCCGGAAGGGGTCGCGGGCCTCCGGGGATGACACCCGGCACATCGCTCGCGACACGACCGGCCGGGACGCCGAAGGGCTCGGCCATCACTGCGCAGACACGCGCCAGGTCACACAAGGCCTGACCCAGGTCCGCGGACTCCGTGGCGGCTTCGAAGTGCGGATGATTGAGCCGAAATGACCATCGGGTGCGGTGCTCGCGCGCCCACAGGCGGAACGTATCGGCCCGCAATTCGACACCACGCAGGACCTGCCAGGGATACATCAGCATCGCCAGCCGGTATCGGGCTGAAGAACCAAAGGGAGCATACCGATGGTCCAGCAGGCCCACCTCGGTTGCCACCATCACCCGACGCTCATCGCCTTCGGTGCCGGCCTCCAGGACATACACGGCCAGATCCTCGACGCCGAGGCTTTCCAGCTCGATGCCGATCCATTCCTTCACCTCGTCGTTCAGGAACGGCATACGCGGCCATTCAGTCAGTCGCACGCGACGGTCACCTCTCCGTAGTGCACGTAGCCTATCCTCTCCGGCGGTGTCACTGCACGCTCCGATCACGTTCTCATTCGCATCGACCGATGTCGGACGCGCCCGGCTGGGCCGCATTCTCACACCTCACGGCGGGATTGACACGCCCCAATTCATGCCAGTCGGCACGCAGGCCACCGTCAAGGCTCTGACGCCGGGTGACCTGCGGAGCGCCGGCGCGCAGATGATCCTGGGGAACACCTACCACCTCAATCTGCGTCCGACCGCCGAGCGCATCGACCGCCTGGGCGGGCTGCATCGGTTCATGAGTTGGGATGGACCGATCCTGACCGATTCGGGCGGGTTCCAGGTGTTCAGCCTGGCCCACCTTCGACGGGTCGATAATGATGGCGCCACCTTCACCTCGCACCTCGATGGCTCGACGCATCGGCTCACACCGGAGCGCGCCATGGAGATCCAGGCGCTCCTCGGCTCCGATATCGCGATGGCGCTGGACCAGTTGGTCGACCCGGGCCTGCCGCGTGAACAGATCGTCGAGGCCATGGAGCGGACCCACCGCTGGGCTGAGCGCTCGCTGGAAGCGCGCGGACGGCCGGACCAGGCCGTCTTTGGCATCATCCAGGGCGGCGTGAATCCCTCGCTGCGCCGCGCGTCCGCGACAACCATCAGCGCCCTGCCCTTCGATGGGATTGCGATCGGCGGCCTTTCGGTAGGAGAATCGAAGGCCGAAATGGCCGCCACCCTGGACGTCGTGAGCGAGGCGCTCGGCTCCGATGCTCGCCCGCGCTATCTGATGGGCGTCGGCTCGCCGGTCGACTTCTTCGCTGCGGTCGAACGGGGGATCGACCTGTTTGACTGCGTCCTGCCCACGAGAGTGGCCCGCACCGGCCAGGTCTGGACCGATGCCGGCCGCCTCAACCTCCGCAATTCCGCGGTTCAGGATGACCCGGGCCCCATCGATCCGGCTTGCGCCTGCGAGGCATGCACGAATCACTCACGCGCGTACCTCGCTCACCTGTTCCGCGCGCAGGAGCTGCTGGCGTACCGGCTCGCATCGGTCCACAACGTCACCTGGACCCTCGAGCTCATGCGCCGTGTCCGCGCCGCTCTAGCCGACGGTTCGTTCTCGGACCTCCACCAGCGCGTACTCACCGCCTTCGTGCGATCCTCGACCTCCGATTGATCGTCGATTTCTGGCCTGAGGTGCCTGCGTGGCCACGATTCGTCGATATGTCGGCGCGTCAGAGCGTCTGAGTGGGAACCGCTCGTATGACACTGTATGACACGGGTGTAGAA
>JACDHU010000023.1 GCA_013820865.1 Chloroflexota bacterium | reverse complement strand
CGGGATGAGCTTGCCGATGATGACGTTCTCCTTGAGGCCGATGAGGTGGTCCTTGGCGCCGTTGATCGCCGCCTCGGTCAGCACCCGCGTCGTCTCCTGGAAGGAGGCGGCCGCGAGGAATGACGAAGTGTTCAACGAAGCCTTGGTCACGCCCAGCAGAACGGTCTGCGCCGTCGCCGGCTCCCCGCCCTCGGCAAGGATCCGGTTGTTCGTCTCCTCGAACTCGAAGCGGTCGATGAGTTCAGACGGGAGCAGCTCGGTGTCACCGGCGTTGTCGATGGTCACCTTGCGCAGCATCTGGCGCACGATGATCTCGATGTGCTTGTCACCGATCGTCACGCCCTGGGATCGGTACACCTTCTGGACCTCGCCGACCAGGAAGCGCTGGACAGTATCCACGCCCTTGATCTGGAGCAGGTCCTTCGGGTTGAGCGAGCCCTCGGTCAGCGGATCGCCGGCCAGAACCGTGTCGCCATCGGCGACGCGGAGTCGCGCCGAGTGCGGCACGGGGTACTCGCGCACATCCACCTCTTCGGTGTGCAGCGTGAGCGCGTTGCCCTTCTTCGTGACGCGGCCGGCCGTCGGAGCCTTGACCTCCGCGACCTCGTCCCCATCCCCCAGGCGAGCCAGCAACTGGCCCTCGGTCACCTCGTCGCCGTTGGCGACCAGGATCTCGTGCTGAGGCGTGAGCTTGAACTTCGTGTCGTATGACTCCCGGTGCGTGACACGCACCGCGATTGGCTGATCGCCCGCGGCTGGCGGCACCTCGACGGTGCCGTCGATCTCGGTCATCGTGGCCTGGCCCTTCGGGATGCGAGCCTCGAACAGCTCCTCCACGCGCGGTAGGCCCTGGGTGATGTCCTCACCCGCGACGCCACCGGTGTGGAAGGTTCGCATCGTGAGCTGCGTGCCCGGCTCGCCGATCGACTGGGCCGCAATGATCCCGACCGCCTGGCCGAGCTCCACGAGCTTGCCGGTGGCGAGGTTGCGTCCGTAGCACATGCGGCACACGCCATGGCGCGCAGCGCAGGTGAGCGGTGAGCGCACGCTGACGCGGTCGAGCCCCGACGCGTCGATCCGGAGGAGCGCCTCTTCGTCGATCTCCGCGTTGCGCTCGACGAGCACCTCGCCCGTCTTGTCGTCGGTGACCTCGATGGCCGCCATGCGACCGATCAATCGGTCAAGGAACGGCTCCGGGATCTGCTCCGACTCGGCGACCGTGATCCAGGTGCCGATATCGGTGCCGCAGTCGTCGGAGCGCGTGATGACGTCCTGCGCCACGTCCACCAGGCGCCGGGTCAGGTACCCGGAGTCGGCGGTGCGCAACGCGGTGTCGGCGAGACCCTTGCGCGCCCCGTGCGAAGAGATGAAGTACTCGAGCACGCTCATGCCCTCGCGCAGGTTCGAGCGAATCGGCAGGTCGATGATTCGGCCCGACGGGTCGGCCATGAGGCCGCGCATGCCGGCCAACTGGTGGATCTGGGTCACGGATCCGCGTGCACCGGAGTTCGTGATGAGCATGATCGATCCACGCTCGTCCAGTCCGGTGAGCATCGACTGGGTGACATCGTCGGTTGCCCGGCGCCAGACGTCGACCGTCTGGGTGTAGCGCTCGTCCTCGGTGATGAAGCCGCGGCGGAACTCGCGGTCGATGCCGTCGACCTTGACCTGCGCCTCCCCCAGCAGCTTGCCCTTGTTCTTCGGCACGGCGAGATCGTCGATGCCGATGGTGATCCCAGCCGCCGTGGCGTACCGGAAACCGACCGCCTTGATGCCGTCCACGAGGGTCGCCGTCGCGGTGGGACCGAGGTCTCGGTAGCAGCGCGCGATGATCTCCTTGAGGCTCTTGCGGTCCATCGCCTTGTTGCTGAAGCCCAGCTCACGCGGCAGGACCTGGTTGAAGATGACCCGGCCGGGCGTGGTATCGACCACTTCCTGGTGGCTCTGCACCGTGCCGTCCTCATCGGTCCCGTCGTACACCTCGAGCTCGACCTTGACCGGTGCCTGCACGTGCACCTGGCCAAGCTGCGCCGCCATGATCACCTCGTCGTCGCTCGAGAAGGCGCGTCCGGCGCCCTTCTCGTCGTCGACCTGGACCGTCAGGTAGTAGCAGCCGAGCACCATGTCGTGGGTCGGTGAAACGACCGGCGATCCATCGGCGGCCGACAGCAGGTTGCGCGTGGACAGCATGAGGTCCTTCGCCTCCTGCTGCGCCGCTGTGCTCAGGGGAACGTGGACCGCCATCTGGTCGCCGTCGAAGTCCGCGTTGAATGCGAAGCACACGAGCGGGTGGATCTGGATGGCGGAGCCCTCGACCAGCACCGGCATGAAGGCCTGGATGCCGAGCCGATGCAGCGTCGGGGCGCGGTTGAGGAGCACGGGATGGTCCTTGATGACCTCCTCGAGCACGTCCCACACCTCGGGCCGCACGCGCTCGACGATGCGCTTGGCGCTCTTGATGTTGTGCGCGAAGCCCTTCTCGACGAGCTGTCGCATGACGAACGGCTTGAACAGTTCGAGCGCCATCTTTTTGGGCAGGCCGCACTGGTGCAGCTTGAGCTCGGGACCGACCACGATCACCGAGCGGCCCGAATAGTCGACACGCTTGCCGAGCAGGTTCTGGCGGAAGCGCCCCTGCTTGCCCTTGAGCATGTCCGACAGGCTCTTGAGCCGATGGTTGCCGGTGCCCGCGATGGCCCGACCACGTCGACCGTTGTCGATCAGCGCGTCGCACGCCTCCTGGAGCATCCGCTTCTCGTTTCGAATGATGATCTCCGGCGCCTCGAGATCGAGGAGCCGCGAGAGGCGGTTGTTGCGGTTGATGACGCGCCGGTACAGGTCGTTGAGGTCGGACGTTGCGAACCGGCCACCATCGAGCTGGACCATCGGTCGCAGGTCGGGAGGAATGACCGGCAAGGTGGACAGGATCATCCACTCCGGACGCGCGCCGGACTTTCGAAACGCCTCGATCAGGCGCAATCGCTTGATCGCCTTCTTGCGGCGCTGTCCCGATGTCTGGCGCATCTCGACGTGAAGCTTCTGAGAGAGGTCGTCCAGATCGATCTGCTCGATGATCTTCTTGACGGCCTCGGCGCCCATGCCGGCATCGAACATCCGGCCGTGCATCTCGGTCAGGGCGCGGTATTCGCTCTCGGCCAGGATCTTCATGACCTGGACGTCGGCCAGGCGTGCCTTCTCGGTCTTGGCCCACAGGCGGGCGTCATCGGTCTCGGCTCGAACCTGCTCGCGCTCAGAGCTCGTGGCCTCGTCGATGCCAGAGGTCAGGTCGGCGACCGCGGTCTGATACTTGTCCTCGGCTGAGGCAAGCCCTTCCTTGGCATCGGTCTGCACAGCGCCGGCCTCGCCCTTGGCGACTTCGCGCAGCTTGGCCAGGGCTACCTTGGCGGTGTCCCCGGCACGTCCGACAACCTCGCCGGTGGCGGCGAACACGATGTCGTCCGTCAGCGTCTTGCCAGCCTCCTTGATGGAGGCCTCAACGGCCTGGGCGGCCGTCATCAACTCATCGGTACGAGTGGCCTGCTGTTCGGTGATGCGCTTCGTCTCGGACGCATGCGCGGCCTCGACCTCGGTGCGTTTGTCGGCCACGGCGGCCTCGAGCTCGGCCTTCTTATCATCCACGACGGCCTGGGCTCGGGCAACCCGATCCTCAGCCTCCTCGTCGATACCGGCGATGGCCTTGTCACGCTGCGTCTCGTCGACGCGAGTGACGACGTAGAGCGCGAAGTAGAGGATGCGCTCGAGGTTGCGCGGGCTGATATCGAGCAGGATGCCGAGGCGGCTCGGGGTGCCCTTGAAGTACCAGATGTGGCTGACGGGTGAGGCCAGCTTGATGTGGCCCATTCGCTCGCGGCGCACCTTGGACCGAGTGACTTCGACGCCACACTTGTCGCAGATGATGCCCTTGTAACGAATGCGCTTGTACTTGCCGCAGTAGCACTCCCAGTCCTTGGTGGGACCGAAGATGCGCTCGTCGAAGAGGCCGTCCTTCTCCGGCTTGAGCGTGCGGTAGTTGATTGTCTCCGGCTTGGTGACCTCGCCCGAGGACCAGCCCTTGATCTGCTCCGGCGATGCCAGGCTTATCCGGATCGCGTCGAAATTATTGACTTCAAGCATGAGCGGCGTGGAACTCCTGCGGCGGCTGTGCGCCGCTGCTGCGCTCGTTGCCGGGGTGGACCAGACCCCAGCTCAGGATGGACCGATGGGTGGGACACGCGCGGCACCGTCCCCGGTGCCACGGTGCGAGGCTATTCCTCAAAGCCCTGGAGATTGATTCCGCCGAGGTCCGGCAGCGGATAGCTGCCGGTGTCCTCAATGAAGCGGATCTCCTCTTCGTTCTCGTTCAGAATCTCCACCGACAGACCGAGCGCCTGGAGCTCCTTGATGAGCACCTTGAACGACTCGGGCACGCCCGGCGGCTGGATCTCCTCGCCCTTGACGATGGCCTCGTACGTCTGTACGCGACCCAGTACGTCATCGGACTTCACGGTGAGGAGCTCCTGGAGGATGTTCGCCGCGCCATAGGCCTCGAGCGCCCAGACCTCCATCTCGCCGAAGCGCTGCCCACCGAACTGTGCCTTGCCACCCAGCGGCTGCTGGGTGATGAGGCTGTAGGGTCCGGTGCTGCGCGCGTGGATCTTGTCCTCCACCAGGTGGTGAAGCTTGAGCATGTAGATGTAGCCGACCGTCACGCGATGATCGAACTGATCGCCGCTGCGCCCGTCGTAGAGGACCGACTTGCCGTCCTCCGCCAGGCCGGCCCGCTTGAGGGCACCGCGGATGTGCTCCTCGGTGGCGCCGTCAAAGACCGGCGTCGCCGCCTTGAGGCCCAGGGCATGCATGGCCCATCCGAGGTGCGTCTCGAGGATCTGCCCGATGTTCATGCGGCTCGGCACGCCGAGCGGGTTGAGCACGATGTCGACCGGGGTGCCGTCCGGCATGAACGGCATGTCCTCGACGGGCAAAATCTTGGCGATCACGCCCTTGTTGCCGTGGCGTCCGGCCATCTTGTCGCCGACCGCGATCTTCCGCTTCTGGGCCACGCTGACGCGCACCAGGCGGTTCACGCCCGGCAGCAGCTCGTCGCCGTTATCGCGGCTGAACTGGCGGACGTCGACCACGATGCCGCGCTCGCCGTGCGGCAGGCGCAGGGATGAGTCGCGGACCTCGCGCGCCTTCTCGCCGAAGATCGCCCGCAACAGGCGCTCCTCCGCGGTCAGCTCGGTCTCGCCCTTGGGCGTGATCTTGCCGACCAGGATGTCGCCCGGCGTGACCTCGGCGCCCTCGTAGATGATCCCGTCCTCGTCGAGATTGCGCAGGCTCTCATCACCGACATTCGGGATGTCGCGCGTGATCTCCTCGGGGCCGAGCTTCGTGTCCCGCGCCTCGATCTCGTGCTTCTCGATGTGGATGGACGTGAATAGATCGTCCTTGACGAGCCGCTCGCTGATGACGATGGCGTCCTCGTAGTTGCCACCCTCCCAGGGAACGAAGGCCACCAGGATGTTCTGTCCCAGCGCCATCTCGCCAGCCTGGGTGCTGCTGCCATCGGCCAGGAGCTGTCCCGCGGCGACGCGGTCGCCGACGTCGACTACCGGCCGCTGGTTGATGCAGGTTCCCTGGTTCGAGCGCAGGAACTTCTTGAGTCGATACACGTCGCGCTCATCGCCCTCATCACGCTCGATCACCATGTGATCAGCGGTGACGCTGACAACCGTGCCGCCCGTCTTGGCGATCATGGTGCCCTGCGCGTCCAGCGCGGCGCGGTACTCGACGCCCGTGCCGACCACTGGCGACTCGGGCTGAAGCAGCGGCACCGACTGGCGCATCATGTTCGAGCCCATCAGTGCGCGGTTGGCGTCGTCATGCTCCAGGAACGGAATCATCGCCGTCGCGACGCTGACGATCTGCTTGGGGCTGACGTCCATGTAATCGATGACGTCGACCGTCTCCTCCAAGAACTGGTCCTTCCAGCGGACGAGCACCCGCTCCTCGTCGAAGCGGAAGTTCTCATCGAGCGCCGCGTTGGCCTGCGCGATGTGGAACTTCTCCTCCTCCGTGGCATCGAGGTAGATGATCTCCTCGGTCACGATCGGCCGGATCCGGACCTGGGCGACCTTCGCCTCCTTGATCTGGCCCCAGATCTTGTCGTCGATGGTGGCGCCGGACTTGGCGACCGCCTTGCCGCCTTCCTTGAGGACGAGGTCCTCGGCCAGGATCTGGCCCAGCGCATCGGCCTGCTTGTCGCGTGCGCCGATGAAGCGACGGACCTTGCGGTACGGCGTCTCGATGAAGCCGTGCTTGTTGATCTTGCCGTAGGTCGCCAATGAGCCGATAAGGCCGATGTTCGGACCCTCCGGCGTCTCGATCGGGCACATCCGTCCGTAGTGGGACGGATGGACGTCGCGGACGTCGAAGCCGGCACGCTCGCGGCTGAGGCCACCGGGGCCCAGCGCGGAGAGGCGTCGCTTGTTCGTCAGCTCGGCCAGCGGGTTGGTCTGATCCATGAACTGGCTCAGCTGGCTGCCGCCGAAGAACTCCTTCATGGCCGCCACCACGGGACGGATGTTGATGAGCGTGTTCGGGGTGGCCTGGTCGGAATCGGTGATCGTCATCCGCTCCTTGACCACGCGCTCCATGCGCAGCAGGCCGATGCGGAACTGGTTCTGGATGAGCTCGCCGTTGGCGCGGATGCGCCGGTTGCCGAGGTGATCGATGTCATCGGGCTCGCCGCGGCCATTGTTCAGCTCGATGAGCTTGCCGATGATCGCGACGATGTCGTCGCGACTGATGACGCGCACCTCGCGCGGATTCGGGCTGTCCTCGGCCGGAAGGTCGAACTTCAGCTTCTTGGCGATGTCCGACAGCGCCTTGTTCAGCTTGTAGCGGCCGACGCGGCCAAGGTCGTATCGGCGGAAGTTGAAGAACAGGCTGGTGACGAGCGCCTTGGCGTTGTCGACCGTGGGCGGGTCGCCCGGGCGCAGCTTCTTGTAGACCTCGATCAGCGCCTGGTCCTGGTCCTGGGCCGGGTCCTTTTCGAGCGTCAGTTGAATATACGGATGCTCGGGGTTGTCGTCGGACGGCGCAAAGATCTTCTCGATCTCGGCGGTCTCGAGACCGACGGCGCGCAGGAGTGTCGTGACCGGGATCTTGCGCTTGCGGTCAACCTTGACGCTGAGCAGGTCCTTGTTGCTCGTCTCGAACTCGAGCCACGCACCACGGTTCGGAATGACCTTGGCGGCATGCAGCTGGCGCCCGGTGGCGACGTCCTCGGTGGCGCTGTAGTACACGCCCGGCGATCGGACGAGCTGACTGACCACGACGCGCTCGGCGCCGTTGATGATGAAGGTGCCCTGCTCCGTCATCCATGGGAAGTCGCCCATAAAGACGGTCTGGTGCTTGACCTCATCGGTCTCTTTGATGACAAGATCGACCTCCACCTTCAGCGGGCGCGCGAAGGTAAGGTCGCGGGTGCGGCACTCTTCCTCGTTGAACTTCGGATCTTCGAAGTAATACTCGCGGAAGTGCAGCTCAAGATTTTTTCCGGTGAAGTCGGTGATCGGTGTAATCTCGTCCAGCAGCTCGCGGAGACCGGTGGTGACGAACCACTCGAACGAGTCGGTTTGTGTTTGAATCAGGTTCGGAAGCGGGAGAACCTCGGGGATGTGCGAGAAATTCTCACGGGTCGGGGCCAGCTCGAAGCGGCCGGGCGACTCGGCCAAGACCATTCAGGGACTCCTCAAAGAGGGCATGGTGGGATGCGGACACGCGAACGAGGAGTATAGCAGCGTCCCCCGCTTCGTCAACTGAAGCGGTCCCGTTCGGGTCGCGCTCTCCATGGGCGCCCGCCACTCGGACATTGCCGTCGATCCTCCGAGTCAAGGGGTGGTCTAGGTCCCTTGGCGCAGCGCGAACGGTCAAATGACCGCCTGGACGGCAATAGTCCGAACGCCGCACGTCGTTGTGTCATACGCCCGCATACGACGCATTAGTCGGCAGAATGAGCGCTCTCTACCAGTCCTTGAGCGTGAAACGGCCCTCATGCAGGCGCATCTACCAGTTTATGCCCACCTGGACGGCAAATGACCCAACGCCGCGGCGCCCCCGATGGCGATAGCGAGTCGGGGATCAGATCGAGGGCGGAGGTCTAGTTCCGCATCCAATCCAACACGAACAGGCCCAGCAACACGCAAACCACGACGAGGAACACAATCGCCAGATCGGGTCCCGTGGCTACGGGGTAGGCGCTGAGCTTGGCGACCATCAATAGCTGGTCAACGATCGGGCCTTCATGTCCGAGAGGATACCGGGGTGTGCGCGAGAGGCAACGCGAACGCGCACCCAATTTGAGCCACTGCCGGTGCCACTAGGAAGATGGGTGAGGGGCGTATCCTTTACGCGTGGTCGGAAGCCTCAAGGAGGTCAAGGCGAAGCTCGCGCGAGCGGGTGCACACCTCAACGCGGTCAAGAGCGCGTTGCAGCAGTTCACCAAGGCGGAACCGCAACTCATCCCCGGCGAATACGATGCTGATACTCCTCAATACTTGTTCCGGTCGCAGCGTGATAGCCCCAACCCGGCCTATATCAGCCCGGTCATCGGGGATTGCGGCACAACATGCGGGCCGCACTCGACTACCTCGTTTGGGCGTTAGTCGGTGGTGAAGCGGGCTGTGGAACTACGCGGACCGAGTTTCCGATTTCCGGCCTCACCGACGGGCAATCGCCCCCAGTCTGCGCGTGGCCGCCGTCAACCTTTCCTGCTTGGTCGCGCGACCGGACAACCTGCTACTCCAATGAGCGGCGCTCGACGTCTTCTCGGACGAGGTCGGCATTGATGGCGATAGCCGCCGCAGAGCCGCCCCCGGCCGACGTGATCACCTGGAACCGTGGGTCGACCACGTTGCCAGCTGCCCAGACACCGGCGGTGCTGGTCTGGCCCGACGCATCAACGATGGCGAAGCCAGCATCATCAACTTCGCAGCCCAGTCCAGTCAGCAAGCCGTCGGCATGAGGCGCATTCACTGGCCGGACGAAGACCGCTGTTCGTGGGATCACCCGGCCATCTGACAGTTCGACAGCGCTCAGCTGGTCCGCCTCAACGACGAGCCGCACTACCCTGCCGGTGACAACCTGGACTCTACGTACCTCCAACTGGGCGAGTTCGTCGGCAGTCGGCTCCACGACGTGAGCGAAGAAGATCACGTCGTCGGACCATTGGCGGACGAGCAAGGCGTGCGGTATGGAAACCGGATTGGTCCCGAGCACCGCAATGGGTTGGTCACGCACCTCCCACCGTGGCAATACGGGCAGTGCAGGAGATCCTTGCCCCACCGCTCCTGCACGCCAGGTATGTCAGGCAACTCATCGCGAGAGCCCGTCGCAATAGGGATGCGCCGCGCGCTCAGTTGCTCGCCGCCCGCCAGCCGCTCCGCCACCTATGACCACTACGTCGTACCGCGCGATCTGCTCGGTCATCTTTGTCATTGCTCCGCTCTTCCTGCCGGAACGGGAGGCCTCCGCAGCTCGTTACCCGCGAGTCTGTCATCAATCAGCACTGCGGCGCTCCGCATTCGGTTCGATGTGGCCGCGAGCGACCACGGCGGTCGCCATGGCCAGGAGCAGCGTGAATGGCGCCCAGCCGAACCGCTCCCAGGGGCTCGACGATGCAGCGTTCATCACGGCGCCGAGCGCCAGAATCCCGACGAGGGCCCACGTCCCCACCCGGAAGGCGCCCGCGAAGCGCTCACCCCAGTGACCGGCACGCCCGAGGACGACGAACGCCGCAGTGATGAAGATGACCATGGAGACCGAACTCACCACCCGCAGCTCGGGCGGGAGCGTCCCCTCATTGGCGCCGCCGAGGGCGGCTCTGCCCCACGGCGCACCGAGGGCGAGCAGAAGCTGAAACGTCGCGACGACGCCAAAGCCCGTCGCCGCGATGATCGCGGCCCGCTCAGGTGACGTGGTGTGGGCTCTCGGGATTTGCATGAGAATCGTGTCCTTTCCATGGGCGGCAGTGCCGTGGGTAGTGGCTGGTCCGGAAGGTGGCTGCGGCCGCCCCGACGCCAGCGGCAATCGCCTGGCCCCGGGGCGGTGCTCAGGTCTTACGAAGCCACCGGGGCTGCCTGCGCGGCGGCTGGCCCCGGGGGTGCCTGGTGGCTGTCGGGCTCTTCGACAAATCCCTTGATGGCCCGGTACCAGAAGGCGACGATCAGCAGGGCCTCGCCAACGAAGGTGAACAGGCTGAAGGTGAAGTCCAAGTCCGGGACCAGGATCCGGGTGAACGTATCGGCCAGGTAGCCGACACCGGCGATCACCACCAGTACTCCCAGGAAGCGCGGGAACTGGATGGACTTGTAGACGAGGGCTCCAACGCCGAGGAGATGCAGGCCGAAGACCGCCAGCACGAGGTCCCAGCCGTTGTGGAAGGAGGCGACCGATGCCATGACCTGTGCTTCGACGACGGCTGCGGGCAGAGCCGACGCGGCGGGACTGCCCAGCAGCTGAGCAACGTCGAGAAGGTTGGCCAACGCCGGCAGAAACGCCGCGGCAGCCGCCAGCCGAAGCCAGCCGACCAGCATGGCGAGGGTTGCGTTAACGGGCCGGAGGATGACGTAGAGTGCCCACGCCATCAGCACGTCGAGGAAGGTGACGACCAGCCACGCCGCGATGGCGAGCCGGAACGTGCCCTCGGACTCCAGGAAGTTGGCGACGGTCGCCGTCGGATTACTCGTGTCCACGAGCGGGTTGAGGATGCCGAACAGGGCCAGCGGCGCGAGCACCGCCATGCCGAGGAGCCCCAGGCCCGCGATCAGCGCGAGCACGCGTTGGGAGATGTCGGCTTTGCGGGCATTGGTGGAGAAGTTGTCCATCGGAAGTTCCCTTCTGGCCCGCACATTCGGCGAACCGTGGTGAGCTGTGTTTTGGGCGAGCCGCCATGGCTCGTCGATTCGGTCAAGCGCGAACGCCGACCGTCGGGGTGGTGGAAGGTGGAGAGCGTTAGGTCAGGCTTGGCCTTCCTTTCCCATCGCTGACTGACTCAAGGGGTTCGCTCCCGGCAGGCGCGCCAGTAAGGTGAGGACCTCGTAGCCGCGCACGGCATCGAGAAGCGGCTGAAAGCTCCCGGTCACGCGGCAGCGGAGCGTGTGGCCGTCGACTTCAACGGTCTGGATTGGGGTCGACACGTATTCGCTCCTTCTAGTCCTGGTGTCCGCAGTTGCGGCAACACAAAGGCTGGAGCGGAACTCCCAAGTCGCCATCGGATCGGACTCGTAGGTCGGTACGTATTTCTTGGATTCAGGCCAACGTCCGCCGCAACAGCTCTGGCTCTGGGGCGATCGGGGCCGGCGGTACGCCCCACGGAGCAGGGCCAGAAATACGTAGTCCCCTACGAGCCAGTCACGATTTGCGTCGCTCGCTTGGCTCCTAGAGTCGATCTCATGGACACTGAACTACCACCCGGCACTACTCGAGCCGGGCCGCTTGCCTCCGGCGCCAAGGCCTCTGGCGATCGAATGCTCCTGTTCGTCGTGGAGCGTCGCCTGCCCGGAATCACGGAGGTTGGCTTGGCGATGCTTCAGGCAGCACTCCTGGAGTCAAGCGCCCGGTTTACCGCCCGAGGCGAGCACATCACCTACCTGCGGTCAACCTTCTTGCCTGATCAGGACCGCCTGCTCTCGCTGTTCTCGGCGATGAGCCTGGAGCTGGTCAGGGCTGCGAACGAGGCGGCGCTTGTCCCCTACCTCGGCATTCAGCGCGCGGTCACCCTTCCGGATCCGAGCGAATCTCAGGCCGAGTAATCTGCCCACGATATGAGGACTGGACCGGCCAAGGCTCGCCC
>JACDHU010000214.1 GCA_013820865.1 Chloroflexota bacterium | reverse complement strand
TGGAGGCCTCGAGTCCGCGCTACACCGAGAAGGCGATCTTCGCCTTTCTCGCGTTCTGCGGCATCCTCTCGGTCGGGGTCACGACGGCGATCGTGATCTCACTGATCCTCCCCACGATCGACTTCTTTCGGCAGATCAGCTTCGAGCAGTTCTTTGGCGACACGGTCTGGGCGCCACGTCAGGCGACCGGCCGCTTTGGTGTCTGGCCGGTCGTGGTCGGCACGTTGAACATCGTCATCTGGGCCCTCGCCGTAGCCATCCCGGTCGGGCTGGCGGCGGCCATCTACCTATCGGAATACGCCACCCAGCGGACGCGCAGGATCATCAAGCCGATCCTCGAGGTGCTGGCCGGCATACCGACCGTCGCCATTGGCCTGTTCGCCTTCTACGCACTCAATCCGGCAGCGCGCTTCGCGCTGCCGTTCCTCGAGTGGGGCGGCATCTTCTCCGTCGGCGTGGCCGGTGTGGCCGTCGGGCTGATGACCGTGCCCCTCGTCGCGTCCATTTCCGACGATGCAATGCGCGCAGTGCCGCGCGCTCTGCGAGAGGGCGCCTACGGCTTGGGCGCCAACAAGCTGAAGGTGTCGCTGCGGGTCGTCTTCCCGGCGGCCATATCCGGGATCATCGCGTCCATCGTCCTTGCCGGCTCGCGCGCCGTGGGCGAGACGATGGTCGTCTATATCGCCGCCGGTCGGACTCCAAACCTCACCTTCGACCCAACCGAATCCGTGCAGACGATGACCGCCTACATCGCCGGCACCGCGACCGGCGACATTCCGACGGGCACGCTCGACTACGACACCATCTTCGCCGTCGGGACGCTGCTCTTCGTGATGACGCTCGTCCTGAACATCCTGGCCATCCGCCTTGTGCGTCGCTTCCGCGAGGTCTACGACTGATGGCCGGCAGCCCGATGTCACCTGTGACCGGCCGGACCCACCTGGCCGCCGCCGGCGCACGAGCAGTCACCCTCCGATCGCTCGAGTCGACCGACCGCGGTGACCGCATCACGAGCGCCGTCTTCCTGTCGCTGCTTCTGCTTGGCATCGGCATCGCCCTGCTCAGCCTGGCCGCGATCCTCGTGTGGTCGCTCATCGAGGGTGCCCCGCGACTTGACCTGAACCTGCTGACCAACGGCCCATCAACCGTCCGGCCGGCCGAGGCAGGCTTCCGAACGGCGCTGCTCGGGTCGATCATGGTCGTCGGCGGGGTCATCTTCCTGGTCGTTCCGATCGGCGTGGGAGCGGCCGTCTACCTCGAGGAGTACGCCAGTCGCGAGCGCTGGTGGAACCGGCTGATCGAGCTCAACATCCAGAACCTGGCCGGCGTGCCGTCAATCGTCTTCGGCATCCTGGGCCTGGCCTTTATCGTGCGCGGGCCGCTCAGCCTGGGTTTCGTGGCCGCAGCGGGATCACTGACCCTGACCCTGCTCGTCCTGCCAACCGTGATCATCGCCGCGCGTGAGGCAATCCGCGCCGTGCCGCCATCGATCAGGGAGGGCGCCTTCGCGCTGGGTGCGACACGCTGGCAGACCGTCCGGCGGGAGGTCCTGCCGGCGGCGCTGCCCGGCGTCCTGACCGGCGTGATCCTGGCCATCGCCCGCGCGACCGGTGAGGCTGCGCCACTGCTCCTCGTTGGCGCGGTGACCTTCACGACAGTCAACCCCGGCCTCTTCGAGGGTGCCTACTCGACGCTGCCGGTACAGATCTTCAATTACTCGAGCCGACCGCAGGCGGACTTCCGCGTCCTTGCCGTGGCCGGGGTGATCGTGATGCTGGGCCTCGTGTTGGCGATGAACTCGGTCGCCGTCTGGCTGCGCAATCGATTCGAACAGAGCTGGTAGAGGGTAGGATCGAGGTGATCAATTGCTAGAAGTCGAACGAGAGCAGCGAAGCGTCGATGGCCAGTCCCAATCGCGCGACGTGGCGATCCGCGTGACCCACGACGCACAGGTCCAAACGGAAGCGCCCGCCGAGCGCGAGCTCGTGTTCGAGCTGGACACCGTCTCGTGCTACTACGGATCCTTCCGAGCGGTCAAGGACGTCAGCCTCGACATCCAGCGCAACGCCATCACCGCCATCATCGGCCCGTCCGGCACGGGCAAGAGCACGCTGCTGCGCAGCTTCAACCGGATGAACGACCTCGTGCCGGGCGCGCACGTGACCGGCCAGATCCGCTACCACGGCCTCGACCTGTACGCGCCGAAGGTGGACCCGGTCGAGGTCCGGCGTCGGATCGGGATGGTCTTCCAGAAGCCGAACCCGTTCCCCAAGTCGATCTATGACAACGTCGCCTTTGGGCCCAGGGTGGGCGGGGTGAAGGGCAACACGGACGACCTGGTCGAGCAGTCGCTGCGTCGTGCAGCGCTGTGGGATGAGGTCAAGGACAAGCTTCGGACGTCCGGCTTGGCCCTGTCCGGCGGCCAGCAGCAGCGGCTCTGCATCGCCCGCGCGATCGCCGTCTCGCCCGACGTGATCCTGATGGACGAGCCCTGCTCGGCGCTTGATCCCGTGGCGACGCTGCGCATCGAGGAGCTCATGATCGAGCTCAAGCAGAACTACACCATCGTCATCGTCACGCACAACATGCAGCAGGCGGCGCGCGTGTCGGACGAGACCGTGTTCCTGACGATGGACGAGGATCGGGCAGGCTACCTGGTGGAGCGCGGCCTAACCCCACAGATCTTCACCAACCCACAGAATCGGCTGACCGAAGACTACGTGTCGGGCCGGTTCGGATAGGAGTAGGGCGATGGATGAGCAGCGCAACCGCAATCCGTCAGGCGACGGGCCGCCGCAGGGGAGCGGCATGCCGGCCGGCGGTGACCTGGGCTCGCTCAAGGGCGCTGAGGTAGGCCGTTCCGCGGAAGCTGGAGGGCTGGTCGCGCAGGCCCGCCCGAGCATGACCGATACGCCGTTCCGGCCCAACTTCGGGACCCGCGAGACGCTCGATCGGGAGATGCGCAACGTCAAGGACGAGGTGCTGCGCATGGGCAGCCTCGTCGCGACCCAGATCACGGCGGCCAAGCAGTCCCTCGTCGACCACGACGCGGAGGGTGCGACCGCGGCGATCGTCAGCGACGGCCGCATCAACGAGGCGCAGCGCCACATCTCGAGCCTCATCACCATGACCATCGCGACCCAGCAGCCGGTTGCCCGCGACCTGCGCTTCCTCCTCTCACTCGACCACGTGACCTACGAGCTGGAGCGGATCGGCGATCACGCGGCGTCGGTCGCCAAGCAGGCACGCAAGCTCGCTCCCCTGCCGCCGCTCAAGAGCTACGTCGACCTGCCGCGGATGGGCGAGCTCGCCGCCGAGCAGGTGCGCGGCGTGCTGATGGCGCTGGTCGACCTTGACGTCGTTCGGGCGCGCGAGGTGGCCGCCCGCGACGACGAGATGGACCACCTGTACCACGCGCTGTTCGACGAGGTCGTGGGCCTGATGCGGGAAGACACGCAGAACGTCGATCGCGGCACGAGGCTGCTCTTCGCCGCCCACTACCTCGAGCGGATCGGGGACCGCGTGACCAACATTGCCGAGGACGTCGTCTTCCTGGCCACCGGCGACATCGAAGACCTCAACCCGTGACCGAGCCGGTCGGGGAACACTCGACCGCCCGCCCCATGCGGGTGCTGTTCATCTGCACCGGCAACTCCGCGCGCTCGATCATGGCCGAGGCACTGCTGCGCCACCGGGCCAATAGCCGGCTCGAGGTCATCAGTGCGGGCACGGAGCCCAAGGGCGTCAACCTGCTCAGCCTGCAGT
>JACDHU010000213.1 GCA_013820865.1 Chloroflexota bacterium | reverse complement strand
CTCTTCGTCAGACGGCTCGGCCGGGTACGCCGCCACCGGCTCGGGGCGCCGCAGGAGATCGACAGGATCATCAACGACCTCGCTCGCGACCGAACGGACGCGCGCATCGACGCTCGCAGCGTGGGCCGCCAACCCCTCGGCGGTCGCGATCGCGTTCACCGTCGGGGCCAGCCCGCGAACGCCGGCCGGCGTGAGTCGCTGGACCTCGATCCAGCGTCCGAAGGTCTCGACGCCCACGCCGCTCCACGCGCGCGCGGCCGACCCGGTCGGCAGGATGTGATTCGTGCCGGTGGCGTAGTCGCCCGCGGCGATCGGCGACCAGGCACCGACGAAAATGGCGCCCGCATTGCGGATGCGGCCCGCGAGGGCATCAGCGTCGATGCACTGAAGGCTGACATGCTCGGCCGCGATCACGTCGATCACCTCGAGCCCGCCTTCGGCATCGGAAACGAGGACCGATGCGCCGTGAGCGGTGAGCGTCGCAATGGCGCGTTCGCCCGTCGCAAGCCCGCTCGCCGCGCCGGGGAGAGCGGCGTCAACCGCGTCGAGCAGCCGCTCGCTGGCGCTGACCACGACCGCCACCGAATCGTGGCCGTGCTCCGCCTGCGCCAGCAGGTCGAGGGCAACGAAATCGGGATCCGCGCTGTCATCGGCCCAGATCACGCACTCGGACGGTCCGGCCGGAAGATCGATCGCCACTCGGTCGGCGACCGAGCGCTTGGCGGCGGTGACATACGCGTTTCCGGCGCCCAGGATCTTGTCGACGCGCGGAACCGATGCCGTGCCGAACGCCATCGCCGCGACGGCCTGTGCGCCTCCGGCTCGCAGCACGCGATGGATGCCGGCGATCCGCGCCGCCACCAGGATGCTGTCGGGAACGCTACCGGCCACGTCGGGCGGCGTCGCGATCATGACCTCGTCCACGCCGGCGAGCGCAGCCGGGATGCCGAGCATGAGGACGCTGCTGGCGTACGCGGCACGTCCACCGGGAACGTAGCCGCCCACACGCTCGAGTGGCTGCCAGCGACGCCAGGCGGTAACGCCGGGGGCAGTCCGAACACGGCGTTCGGCTCGAAGCGCATCGCGCTGATCTGCGTGATAGCGACGGATGGCGGCCGCGGCCCGCTCGAGCGCGGCCTCGAGTGGCGCCTCAACCGAAGCCTCAGCAAGGATGTCGGCGTCGACCCAGGGGTCCGCAAGGTCCGGTCCATCGAAACGGGCGGTGAGCTCGCGCAGGGCATCATCGCCGCGGTCGCGGACGGCGTCCACGATGGCCGAGACATCCGCGTCCGGCTCCGGCGGTCGCAGGCCGTCGATCCAGGCCCGGCGCGCATCGGCGTCAAGCGCGCTCCAATCCACGCGAGCGAGCGCGCTCAACGCATCACCTTCTCGATCGGCACGACCAGGATGTCCCGGGCGCCGGCCTCCTTGAGGGCCGGAACGATGCGCCACAGCTGACTGCGCTCGACCACGGAGTGGATGGCGATCTGGGACGGATCGGCCAGTGGCATGACGGTCGGACCGGACAGGCCGGGAATCAGCGCGCTGATTCGCTCCAGGGAAGCGGCAGGAGCATTCATCATCATGTACTCCCGACCGCGCGCGTCAAGCACGCTGCGCAGCATGTCGACCAGCGGCCCGACGCGCTCATCATCGATGGAACCCGGACGCCCGATCAGGACAGCCTCTGAGGCGAGCAGCGTGGCGATGGGCACCAACCCATTCATGCGCAGCGTGCTGCCACTCGCCACCAGGTCGACCACGGCATCGGCCACGCCGAGCTGTGGCGTGACCTCCACGGCGCCGCGAACCTCGACCACCTGCGCATCCACGCCGTTCTGCTCCAGATACGAGTTGGTGACGCGCGGGAACGAGGTCGCAATACGCTGTCCCGTCAGCTGGGCGACCTCGCGAGCATCGCTCTCGCGGGGCACGGCCAGAACGAGCGAACATGCTCCGAAACCGAGTGACAGGATGGTCCGCAGATCGCCGTCGCGCTCCGCCACGAGGTCGGCGCCCGACAGGCCCAGGTCGACGAGGCCATCGGCGACATACTCGGCAACGTCATCGGTGCGCACGAACAGCAGCTCGAGGTCGGCGTTGGCGACGGTGGCGCTCAACCGGCGCTCGGACAATTCGAAATCGAGGCCCGCAGCGCGCAGCAGGTCGATTGCCGGCTCGGCCAGGCGCCCCTTGTTCGGCAGGGCCAACCGCAGCGGCCCGGTCATCGCGGGCCGCCGGACTGGCGATCGAGCACGAGCCGATACCCGTCGCGACCGTACCGCAGCCACTGGTTGACGCGGCTGATTGTCGCGCTCGAGGCGCCCGTGCGTTCGCTGATCTCGTGATAGCTGGTACCCGCGTCGAGCAGCCTCGCAACCTCCCAGCGCGCGGTGAGCTCGCGGAGCTCAGTCACCGTGCACAGGTCCCGCAGGAAGCGCAGTGCCTCATCGGCATCGCGCAGCGAGGCCGTCGCCGCCGCGAGGTCGCGGGTTGCATCCGTCATCCAGCGGTCTTCGTTCGTGTTCATCACTTTATCACGCTAAAGTATTAGCGGACACGTGTCAAGACGAGCTACCGTCGAGGCAGCAGCGCAGTGAGGCAGCAGCGCATGTACGTGTGTACGCGTCGGCCCGAGGTGGCCGCAGGGTCCCCAGGACTACGTTGACGCTCGGGGCCAGCGGAGCGCGAAGACTGCCACCGGTCGGCGTTGCTCGAGCTGAACTGAGCCGCCCATGGCGGCCATCGTGGCATGCACCAGGTACAGGCCCAGACCGAGCCCGCGCCCTACGGCCAGCCGATCACGAAACAGGCGGTCCGCGACGTCATCGGCGATTCCCGGTCCATCGTCACGGACGCGCAACGTGACGTGGTCTCCATCGGTCACCTCGACGTGGATCGGCGCGGCCGGATTCGAGTAGCGGTCGGCGTTGGTGAGCAGGTTGGTGATCGCCTGCTCGGACAGGTGCCTGTCGCCCACGACACCGATCCCGGGCGGGATGACGACGCGCACCTTTCGCTCCGACCCGCGTGTGCGGAGCCGCTCGACGGCAGCGTCGAGCGCTGGCGCCAGCGCGAATGCCTCGCGCCCGGCCTCGACATGACCTGAGTCGGCCCGAGAGTACAGCTCGAGTCGTTCGAGGATACCGATCGCCGCATCGACCGATTCAAGCGCGCGAGCCTCGTGCCCCGCGGCCTTCGGTGACTGGTCCACGTCGCGCTGCGCCAGCTCGATTCGGGCCTTGGCGACGGCCAGGGGATTCCGTAGCTCGTGGGCGACGAAGCTCGCGAAGCGCGACAGCCGGCGGCGCTCGTCCTCCTCCTTGCCGACATCCCGCAGGAGGAGCACGGCGCCCCCGCCGGGGATCGGCGTGCCCTCGACGTCGACCAGCACGTCGCGGCCGGACATCGGATTGCGCAACAGCAGCCGCTGTCGAATCTGGCGGGTTTGCGCGGTGACCTGCGGCCACGCATCCTGCGGCAGGAGAATCCCGCCTTGGTCGCGTGGCTCGGTGGCTCTCCCCCACTCGTCCAATGGTCGCTCCACGAAGCTTCGGCCGAAAAGCCGGAGTGCGGCTCGGTTGCCGTACGTGCCGCGCAGCTCGTCGTCGTACACGACCAACGGCTCCGGGATCGCCTCGGCCACCTCCTCCAGTCGCGCGCGTTCCCGCTCGGCAGCCGCCAGGGCCCCGGCGGCATCCTGTCGGGCGTTCTCGAGGCGCACGCGCTCGGCCTCGGCCCGCTGCTCCGCGGCGTGGCTGGTCGCAAGGGCC
>JACDHU010000212.1 GCA_013820865.1 Chloroflexota bacterium | reverse complement strand
GCCTCGTGGTTGGCGTGCGCGCCCTCGAGGCTCCAACCACGTGCCTCGGCGATGAGAGTGAGATCGGCATTGAGTGACTCAGCTTCCGACTGAACGACGAGGTCAGCGGAATCGCTCTCGGCGACCTCATCGGCCCCGGCTGGAGCCGCCACCACAAGACCGCACGCGATCATCAGGATCCACGGTCACCTCCGTGTCATCGATCTCCTACCGCGCGAAAGTGCCGTGCACGATGCGCTCGCTCGCCTGCGATGTCAATGAGTTGGTGGCTGGCAACGCCGGGGTTGCGCGAGCCGCATCAGGCCGTCTCGAACCCGGCTGGCGGGATGTCGCCGCACATGCGCTGCCGCGATGCAGACCGAGGCGATGGCCCGCCTCGACGCCGTCCTCGGCCGTTCCGCACTCGACCAGCCCCGAGGTGATGCCGAGCGCGGAATCACGCCGTGGCAGATGATCCAGATCGCGGCGAAGCCGCGGAGGATGTCGAGGATCAGATGTCCCCCGACTGCGGTCGCCTCCGGTCGTCGGCGATCGGCTGGGCAGGAACGCCGCGCACCCGAGCTGGCACCAGGCTCACCAACGCATTCTCAGAGAAGGTGGAGAATCACGCTGCCGCGGTAGCTTGAACATGATGTGGATCACTTCGGGCGACCGCACAAGAGCCTTGCAAACCCCTATCCCCGAACCCCGGCCCCGGCTGCGGGCGTGGCGGATCACATCTGGACGTGCGAGGAGATCGCAGCGCTATTGGACTAGTGTTTCATCGCTGTTGCGGGTGCCTAGCTCTGTTCTCCCGCGAGGTTGGTGACACACGGGGAGCCCTGTCCCGCTAGGTTGAGGAGTGACGAAACTCTCAATCTGCGGAGGGCTCCCCGATGGTCCATTGTCACCCTAACGCGCGCCGCACACCAGCCGGCCGCGCCGAAGTCTTCGAAGCCGTGGAGGCCGGTCTGACCGTGGTGGCCGCCTGCCTGGCCTTCCGGGTCAGCCGGCGCTGGTACTACCGCTGGCTGCCGCGCTGGCAGGCGGCGCGCGGTGACGGGATGCACGATCGCTCCAGCCGGCCACGATCCAGCCCGCAGCGCCTCGACCCCGCGACCGAAGCCCTCATCAGCGGCCTGCGCAGCACCACCGGCTGGGGACCTGATCGCATCGCCGCCGTGCTGGGCCTAGCACGCTCGAGCGTGCACCGCGCCATCCGCCGTCTGGGGCTGTCGACAGCCAGGGCCGAGCCAGAACCGGTCATCCGCTACGAGTACGCCAGTCCCGGCGGCCTGATCCACCTCGACACCAAGAAGCTGGGCCGCATCGTTGATGGTCCCGGCCATCGCGCCACCGGCGATCGGCGCGACCATCGCCGCGGGGTCGGCTGGGAGGTGCTGCACGTGGCCATCGACGACGCCACGCGCCTGGTGTATGCCGAGCTGCTGCCCGACGAGCGGCGCTACACCACGGCCCACTTCCTGGTCCGTGCCGTGCGCTGGTTCCGTCGTGAGGGCATCGCGGTCGAACGCGTCCTGACCGACAACGGATCCGCCTACCGCAGCCGCGTCTTCGGCCGCATGGTGCGCCGGCTGGGCATCGCCCACAAGCGCACCCGCCCCTATCGACCCCAGACCAACGGGAAGGTCGAGCGTTGGATCCGAACCGTGCTGAGCGAGTGCCTGTATCTCGAAGTCTTCGCCAGTTCCGAGCAGCGGCGCCGGGCGCTGGAGCGCTTCGTCGCCTATTACAATGACCGCCGTCCTCACCTGGCATTCAAGGGTGGCCCACCGCCGCGTCAACGGCTCGCACAGCTCATGGCCGTGGCGTGACGGTGTCACCAACCTCGCGGGGGATTACACCTAGCGCTCGGTGGTCCTGCTCGACGACGAGCGATCCGCTGACCACCACTGAACCGAGGCCGTCAACTTCCACTGCGGGGCACGCGAACGACACACAGCTGCCGGTGGTGCCGATCAGTCATTCAAGCAACATGAGAGGCGCTACGATGCACAGGCCCATCGGAGCATCCTGAAGAGCGAGTGCCACCACCTTCGTGAGTAAGATCAAATTTGGAACCGATGGATGGCGCGCCGCCATCGCGGAGGACTACACATTCCACAATGTGCGTCGCTGCGCGCGTGGGGTGGCGGAGTATCTCCAACAGACCGGGGCGGCGGATCGCGGCGTTGTCGTCTGCCACGACCGTCGATTCGCGAGCGAGCACTTCGCGCGTGCATGCGTCGAGGTCCTCGCGGCCCACGACATCCGCAGCTTCACGCCACCCGACGCCGTACCGACCCAGGTCGGCAGCTTCTTCACGCGCGAGTTGAACGCCGGTGCCGGGATTGTCATCACGGCCAGCCACAACCCGTGGACCGACAACGGCTTCAAGGTCAAGGCCGATAGCGGCGGTGCCGCCGCGCCGGAAATGCTGGCCGCCATCGAGGCCACCATGGACACGCATTCCGACGACGAGCTCCCACCCCGCCGGGATTACGACGAAGCGGCGAGCGCCGGCCTGGTCGAGGCCTTCGACGCGTACCCGAAGTTCCGCGATCAGCTCGCAAGCATCGTGGACATCGAGCGCATCCGCGCGACGGACGGACGGGTCCTGGTCGAGAACCTGTACGGATCAGGTGCTGGCTGGATGACTCGCCTCCTGGGTGAAGGTAGCCTGACCGTGCGCGAGCTGCATACCGAGCGCAACCCGTACTTCGGCGGCATCAATCCGGAGCCGATCCGCCCTAACGTGGATGAGTGGCTGACCGAGATTCCGCGCTGGGGCGCCGACATCGGCATTGCGTTCGACGGCGATGCGGACCGCGTCGGCATGGCGACGGAAGCGGGCGTCTTCGTCAACCAGCTCCAGGTCTACGGGCTGCTGTACTGGTACTTGCTCGAGGTTCGCGGGCTCATCGGTCCCGCGGTGTACACGGTGACCACGACCAGCATGGCGCAGCGTCTGGCGGAGATCTACGGCACGCAGGCGCATGAGACGGGTGTCGGGTTCAAGTTCGTCGGACCGAAGATGACCGAGACGAACGCCGTCATCGGCGGGGAGGAGTCCGGCGGCTTCGGCTTCGGGATGCACATCCCCGAACGTGACGGCATCGCATCCGGGCTCTTCCTGCTCGACCTGTGGCTGACGAAGGGCAAGGCTGCATCCGAGGTGCTGGCCGAGCTGCAGGCACTGGCCGGACCGAGCCACTACGACCGCGCCGACATTCGCTTCGCACGAGAAGGCTATGACGCGGTCAAGACCGATACGCTGGCGCGCCTGGCCGACGAGGCTCCCACGACCCTTGCGGGCCAGGATGTGGTCGACCGCAAGGAGCTCGAGACGAACGACGGGTTCAAGTTCTATCGCGCCGATGGCAGCTGGCTGCTCATCCGATTCAGCGGTACCGAGGCGCTGCTGCGCGTCTATGTCGAGGCGCGCTCGCCCGAGGACGTCGAGACTCTCCTTGCCGAAGGCCGACGAATCGCCGGCGCGACCTGATGGACGCTCGCGACTTCTTCGGCTACAAGAACCCCGACGAGGAGCCCGGCCGACCCGATCCGGCCGACCCGGCGACCGATGCTGGACCGCCGCTGTTCGAGGACGCGGTCACGCTCGATGATCCGGCGACCCTCAAGCGCATCGACCCCGAGGACATGCTCGGCAAGGTCGCGGAGCTGCCACGTCAGCTGTCACAGGCGCGACGCGTGGTCGCGGCGGCCGAGCTGAGCGCATCCCTCGCTGACGTCGATGCTGTCGTTGTGCTGGCCATGGGAGGTTCCGCCATCGGGGC
>JACDHU010000211.1 GCA_013820865.1 Chloroflexota bacterium | reverse complement strand
AAGCCGTCGGCACCGCTGAAGGTGGTGTCGGTGGTCAGGGTCTGGGTCGTGCCGTCGGAATCGGTGACAGTGAAGTCGAAGTCGGCCTCACCGGCGCCGATGGCGTCCGGGGTCTGCTCGTCACCGGTCAGCACGATCACCGGGCAGGCCAAGACCGTCTCGGCCGTCGCACCGAGTGACGGGATGCCCATGGGGGTTAGCTCGTTGGTGGCGGCCTTGGCCTCGAGCTCCATGAAGTCGGCTTCCGACTGGATGGACTCGTCGCACAGGTGCTTCATGACCCCGACCATGCCGGGCTCTCCCAGCGCTGCGCCCGAAACGGGCAGGACGGCCAAGCCGAGCAACATGCCCGTGCTGACCAGGGTTACAAGAATTCTACGCAAGATGGTCTCCTAAACCTGAAGTGGTGAATGCGGCTGAATAACGAATCGATGCGAGTTGCCTGAGGCCACCATTACGCACGATTAATGCCATCCTCTCGCGCTGGTGCCGATCGTCACGGGAAAATCCGTTCGAGACCATCACGCCGCTCGTAGTCCGCGATAGCGGCGCATGACCTCTCGAGATGATGCCGATCGGACGACGAATCGCCCCGACCGCAATGGCCGGGGCGATTTGCTGAGAGTGTCAGAGCTGCCGGGAGGCCAGCGGCTGAGCACCTTGCGAGCGGCAAGGGTACTGCCGCTCACGCTCAATGCAAGAACCGCTCAGTGCAAGAACCTAGCCGTGATTGGCAAGCCCGTGACGATCGTCACGGGCTTTCGTGTCACGTGCTGGTGAACCAACGACGCGCATGATCTCCACGAGGGGGGTCGGCAGACACGCGGCGTCCAGAACGGTGATGATGGCCACGGCGACATCGAGGGTCGGGCGCCGCTCTCCGCGAACAAGCCGCGTGATGGTGCTGCGGTCGACGCCGCAACGGAGGGCGAGCTGAGCGTGACTCAGGCGACGCTCGAGCATCCGAGCCGCCATCCACGCTCGAAAGACATCGGTGGGGGTATTCATGCAACGGGTACGGCTGCCCATTGAGTCCGTATCGCCGGGCAAGCGCTTCCCCGAACTGCTGACTGACGCCTAGGTTCCGCTGACGGCGTACAGGCGCCAGCCTTCCGCGAGACCCCGCAGCTCGCGCTCCCCACGATCCTCGAAGGTCAGACCCGATCCGGCCACGAGATCGCGGACCGTCGACGACACCAGCACCTCGCCGGGGCCGGCCAGGCCCGCTATGCGCGCGCCGATGTGGACCGCGACGCCCGCCAGCTTGTCGCCATGCAGCTCGCACTCCCCGGTGTGGATCCCGGCGCGGATCTCGATGCCGACCTCATGCAGGGCTTCGTGCGCGCGCCAGGCGAAGCGCACCGCCCGCGCCGGCCCGTCGAAGCTGATGAGGAATCCGTCTCCGGCTGTATCGATCTCCCGGCCACGGAACCGGACCAGCTCCTTCCGGATCACGGCGTGGTGCAGTTCCAGCAGCTCGCGCCAGGCTCGATCGCCGAGCTCCAGCGCTCGCGTCGTCGAGTCGACGATGTCGGTGAAGAGAACGGTCGCCAGGACCCGGTTGCGCTCGCCGGGATCGCGGACGCCCGTCACGAATTCCTCGATCTCATCGATGATCGCGTCCTGGTCCCCGATCCACTGGTAGTGGTCGTCGCCGGGCAGCTCGACGAGCCGAGCATCGGGGATCGAGGAGGCCAGCAAGCGGCCCTGTGCGATGTCGACGACTCTGTCTCCCGTGCGGTGGAGGACAAGCGTCGGCAGGCGGATGGCGGGGAGGACCGAGCGTATGTCCAGATCGCGCGCCATGCGCAGGAGCGCGGCGAACGAGCCGGGTGTACCGCCCGAGCGGGTGACGCGCGACTCCCAGCTGATCCACTCGGGATCGTCCGCGACCGACGGCGCAAAGCGAGCGAGGTAGCGTCGGGCCTGCGCCTCGCTCCCCCACTCGGCGCGAGCGCGGTCGACCGCGGCGGTGATCTGCGCATCACTCGGATCGTTGTTCGAGAATGCCTCCGCCCCATACAGGATGATTCCGCTCGTCCGATCCGGATGGCTCGCCGCCATGAGGCAGGCCATCGTCCCGCCGTCTGAAATGCCGATGATGGTGGCCCGCTCGGAGCCGACCGCGTCCATCACGGCCCGAATGTCGTCGGCGCGCTCCTCGAGCGTTGGGAGCCGATCGTGGCTGAAGCGATCGGACAGGCCCGTCCCGCGCTTGTCGAAGCGAATCACGCGCGCGAAGATCGCGAGACGCTCGAAAAAGCGGCGGTAGAGCGGATACTCCCATTCGACCTCGAGGTGCGAGAGGGCGCCTGGCGCCATGACGATATCGGGAGGCCCATCCCCGAGCACGTGATACGCGATCGAGACATCACCGCTCGTGGTGTACTGAATGTGGGGGCGCGGCGTCGTCTGCACACTGCATAGTGCCACGAGCTGCTCCGTCACCCGATGCCACCGAAGGTAGACTCAGGCCGTGTTCGAGGCCATTCACCTCATCGGCACTGGGAGAGCCGGTGGTGCGATTCGAGCGCGCCTGCGCGAACGCGGGTTGCGCGTGACCGATGGGCGCGAGCCGGACCCGGCGGCCGACCTGGTGGTGCTGTGCGTCCCGGACTCGGTCATCGGCGAAGTGGCGAGCGCCTTGCGCATCGGTCCATGGGTGGCGCACGTCAGCGGCGCGACCCGCATGAACGTCCTCGACCCGCATGAACGGCGGTTCAGCGTGCATCCGCTCCAGACCTTGACCGGCGACCGAGGCGCGGAGCAGCTCGACGGTGCCTGGGGCGCCATCAGCGGCGAGACCGATGACGCCCTGGCGCGAGCACGCTGGCTGGCAATAACCCTTGGCCTGCGTCCTTTCGAGGTCGCCGATGAAGACCGCACCCTCTACCACGCGGCCGCGGTGATCGGCGGTAATTTTCTCGTCGCGCTGCACCGGGTGGCGACCCGACTTTTGGCCGAGGCGGGCGCACCGCCCGAGGCGATCGTGCCACTCATGGCGCGAACGATCGAGAACGGGTTCGACCTGACCGGACCGATCGCGCGCGGCGACTGGTCGACGGTCGACGCGCACCTGGCGGCGTTAGAGGAGCACGATCCCGATCTCGTTCCGCTCTACCGGGCGCTGGCGGAGGCGGCGCGACCGTGAAGACCGTGCGCACAGCGGCCGAGGTGCGGGAGGCGCTTCGCGAGCCGCGGGAGCGCGGCGAGCGCATCGGCCTGGTGCCCACCATGGGCGCCTTCCATCACGGACACCTGGCCTTGATGCGCGCGGCGCGGGATTCCTGCGACCTGGTGGTCGTGAGCCTGTTCGTCAACCCGTCGCAGTTCAACGCGGCCGAGGACCTCGAGCGCTACCCCCAAGACGAAGGGACCGATGCGGCCGCCGCCACCGATGCTGGCGCGGACCTGCTGTTTGCGCCATCCGCGGAAGAGCTGTACACGCCCGGGTTCGACACGTGGGTCGAGCCCGGCGATCTGGCGGCGGTGCTCGAGGGTGCAGCGCGGCCCGGCCACTTCCGCGGCGTGGCGACGGTGTGCACCAAGCTATTCTCGATCGTTCAACCCGCGGTCGCCTTCTTCGGCCAGAAGGACGCGCAGCAGGTCGCCGTCATCCGTCGCGTGGTGGCGGACCTGGATCTTCCAATCGAGATCGCGACCGTGCCGACCGTGCGCGACGCCGACGGCCTGGCGCTCTCGTCGCGGAATCGGTTCCTCTCGGCCGCCGAGCGCACGATTGCGCTGGCGCTGCCGCGCGCGATAGAGGCTGGACTGGCTG
>JACDHU010000210.1 GCA_013820865.1 Chloroflexota bacterium | reverse complement strand
CATGTCCACCTCATCGGTATAGGCCAGTCGCTCGGGCGAGACGATTTCCAGCTGGAGGGGCATCGGGCTAGCCCATCTTCTCGGCGTTGGCGACCACGTCCTCGATCTTGCCGGCCATGAAGAAGGCCTGCTCGGGGAGCTGGTCGTACTTGCCTGCGAGGATCTCGCCGAAGCCGCGGACAGTCTCGGCGAGTTCGACGTAGGCGCCGGATCGGCCCGTGAACTGCTCGGCCACGAAGAACGGCTGGCTCATGAAGCGCTGGAGGCGGCGTGCACGCGAGACGGACACCTTGTCCTCCTCACTCAACTCGTCCATGCCCAGGATGGCGATGATGTCCTGGAGGTCCTTGTAACGCTGGAGCGTTCGCTGCACCTCGCGAGCGACCTCGAAGTGCTCGTCACCCACAATGCGCCGATCGAGCACGGTCGAGGTCGAGGTCAACGGGTCCACGGCCGGATAGATGCCAAGCTCCACGATCGAGCGCTCGAGGCGGATAGTGGAGTCGAGGTGCGCGAAGGTGGTCGCGGGAGCCGGATCGGTGTAGTCGTCCGCGGGCACGAAGATGGCCTGGAGCGAGGTGATCGAGCCCTTCTTGGTCGAGGTGATGCGTTCCTGGAGGTCACCCATCTCGGTCGCCAGCGTCGGCTGGTAGCCCACGGCGGAAGGCATGCGGCCCAGCAGTGCGGACACCTCGGACCCGGCCTGGGTGAAGCGGAAGATGTTGTCGATGAACAGGAGGATGTCGCGCCCCTCCTCATCGCGGAAGTACTCGGCCATGGCGAGCGCGGTCAGGCCGACGCGCTGGCGGGCGCCGGGTGGCTCGTTCATCTGGCCGAAGACCATGACGGTCTTGTCGATGACGCCCGATTCGGTCATCTCGCCAAGGAGGTCGTTGCCCTCGCGCGATCGCTCGCCCACGCCGGCGAAGACCGAATAGCCGCCGTGCTCCGCGGCGATGTTGCGAATCAGCTCCTGGATGATGACCGTCTTGCCGGTGCCGGCGCCGCCGAACACGCCGACCTTGCCGCCGCGGCGGAAGGGAGCGATCAGGTCGATGACCTTGATCCCGGTCTCGAAGACCTGCGCCTCGGTCTCCATCTGGTCGAAGGCGGGCGGCTCGCGGTGGATCGGCAGGTGCGTGTCCGCCTTGACCTCGCCCTTGCCGTCGATCGGGTGACCGAGGACGTCGAACACGCGTCCCAGGGTTGCGGCACCGACGG
The DNA here is from genome assembly GCA_013820865.1 of Chloroflexota bacterium. GTDB lineage: Bacteria > Chloroflexota > Limnocylindria > QHBO01 > QHBO01 > JACDBZ01. The sequence goes on along the minus strand of JACDHU010000210.1, from coordinate 2,569 downwards.
GAACCGTGATGGCCGCGCCGGTGTCGACCGCGTCCAGGCCGCGGGCGAGGCCATCGGTCGTGGACATGGCGACGGCGCGCACCCAGTTGTTGCCCAGGTGCTGCTGGACCTCGACGACGAGCGTCTCATCGGCGCCGGTCGAATCGGCCTTTTTCGGGCGCGTGATCTCGAGCGCGTTGTAGATTGCGGGCAGATCGCCGGGCGGAAACTCGACGTCGATCACGGGCCCCGTGATCTGGATCACCTTACCGGTCGCCATCGGTTTGTTCTTCTCCTCTTCCTACCCGAGCGCTTCCGCGCCGGAGGCAATTTCAATCATTTCGCGGGTGATGGTCGCCTGGCGCGTCTTGTTGTAGACGAGCGTCAGGTCGCCGATGAGTTCGTTGGCATTCTCGGTCGAATTGCGCATGGCGATCATGCGCGCGGATTGCTCGGATGCGTTGTTCTCGAGCACGGCCCGATAAATGTTGATGGCCACGTAGTGCGGCAGCAGGCGTCGCAGCACGGCCTCGGGTGACGGCTCGAACAGGTATTCGTCGTTCGATACTTCCGTGTCCTCGGCCATCTCCGGCCGCACGACCGGCAGGATGATGTCAATCTCCGGCTTCTGCGCCAGGGTCGAGACGAACGTTGAATAGGCGATATCGATCTCGTCGTACTTCTCGGCCAGGAAGTCCTCGGTCACCAGGCGTGCGATGGGCGTCACATCGCCGAAGCTGGGCCGGTCGCCGAGCTGCGCGAAGTGCGCCGCGATCGGCACGCCGGCACGCCGCAGCGCGTCACGGCCCTTGCGACCGACCGTGATGGCCTCGACCTCGACTGCGTTTTCTCCATTTGAGCCCGATGCGCGATTGGCGACCCAGCGCAGAACCGATCGCGTGGCATTCGCGTTCAGCGATCCCGCCAGACCGCGGTCCGTGGTGATCACGATGATTGCGGCGCGCTTCACCGGGCGGCTGGCAAGCAGCGGGTCGATCTCTTCGCTGAGTCCCGCGGCTCCGGCAACGCGGCTCAGCGCACCCTCCAGCTCATCCGCATACGGACGCGCGGCCAGGATGGAGTCCTGCGCCCGCTTCATGCGCGACGCGGCCACCATCTCCATGGCCCGGGTGATCTGCGCGATGTTTCGGACGGATCCGATCCGGCCGCGAATGTCCTTCAGGCTCGGCATCGGCTAGATCCGCGTCCGGCCATCGCATATGCGATCGCTGCGTATATACGTATATACGTTCCGAGCGGACACCACTACGACGCCTCCTCCGGAGCGCCTTCGGCATCGACCTTGGGGGCATCGACCTTGGGGGCATCGACCTTGGGGGCATCGGCTTCGGCCTTTGGCGCCGCGGCGGCGGCATCGGTCTGGGGAGCATCGGTCTTTGAGGCTTCTTCGCCGTAGCCGCCCTGGCGCTTGAACTCGGCGACGGCCTTCTCGAGGGTGGCGACAGTCTCGTCGGAGAGGACCTTGTCCTTGACGATGGTCGGGAGGACGTCCTCGTACGCCGATTCGAGGTGGCGGTACAGACCGGCCTCGAACTCGGCGATCTTCGTGGTCTCGACATCGTCCAGCAGGCCGTTCGTGGCGGCCCAGATGATGACGACCTGCTTCTCAACGGAGAGCGGCTCGTACTGCGGCTGCTTGAGGATCTCGGTCGTCTTCTCGCCGCGGGTCAGCTGGTCGCGCGTGGCCTTGTCGAGGTCGGAGCTGAACTGCGCGAAGGCGGCCAGCTCGCGGTACTGCGCGAGATCGATGCGGAGCTTGCCGGCGACCTGGCGCATGGCCTTGATCTGCGCCGCGCCACCCACGCGGGAGACGCTGATGCCGGCGTTGACGGCGGGGCGCTGGCCCTGGTTGAACAGGTCGGATTGAAGGAAGATCTGGCCATCGGTGATGGAGATCACGTTGGTCGGAATGTAGGCCGATACGTCGCCGGCCTGCGTCTCGATGATCGGCAGCGCGGTCAGCGACCCGCCGCCGTTCTCCTCGTTGAGCCGGGCGGCACGCTCAAGCAGGCGCGAGTGCGAGTAGAAGATGTCGCCCGGGAAGGCCTCGCGGCCGGGAGGACGCCGCATGAGCAGCGAGACCTGGCGATACGCCCAGGAGTGCTTGGACAGGTCGTCGTACACGCACAGGGCATCCTTGCCGGCATCCATGAACTCCTCGCCCATGGCCACGCCGGCATACGGGGCCAGGTACTGGAGCGGCGCCGGGTCGGACGCGCCGGCGAACACGACGATCGTGTGCTCCATGGCGCCGGACTCCTCGAGCTGCGCCACCACCTGCGCCACCGTCGACTGCTTCTGGCCGATGGCGACGTAGATGCAGATGAGGTCCTGCCCCTTCTGGTTGATGATCGTGTCGATGGCGATGGCCGTCTTGCCGGTCTGGCGATCGCCGATGATCAGCTCTCGCTGGCCGCGGCCGATCGGAATCATGCTGTCGATGGCCTTGATGCCGGTCTGCACCGGCGTGTCCACCGGCTGGCGCACGATGACGCCCGGCGCGATGCGCTCGATGGGATTGGTCTTCGTCGTCTCGATGGGACCCTTGCCGTCCAGCGGTACCCCGAGC